>CALPON020000065.1 GCA_943325195.2 Sphingobacterium thalpophilum
CGAGAAATTTACAACGCTGGATGGCATCCAACGGGAATTGAAAGCAGGTGATCTGATGATTTGCGATGAGCAGAAGCCACTTTGTATTGCTGGCGTATTTGGCGGCGCAGAGAGTGGCGTAACAGAAAAAACAACTTCCATTTTTCTTGAAAGTGCCTACTTCGATTCCGCTCATGTTCGGCGCAGCGCTAAAAATCACGGCTTAAAAACAGATGCTTCTTTCCGTTTTGAGAGAGGGACAGATCCCGAAATGACCGTGACAGCGCTTCTTCGCTGCGCTAATTTGATTTTGGAACTCACTGGCGGTAAGGTCAGCACGGAGATCTTGGACCTATATCCTGAAAAATTAGAACCTTACAGGGTTGGTTTTTCCTTCTCCAACTGTTCTGATTTAATTGGCAAAGAAATCGATCGACAAATTGTCTTTAACATCATTAAATACCTCGGCATTGTGATCGAGAATGAGGGCAATGATGGCTTGCTCCTGGCCGTTCCGCGCTATAAAACAGATGTCACCCGCGAAGCCGATGTGATTGAGGAAGTTATGCGCATCTATGGCTATAATAACGTAGAAGTCAGCAAAACCATCTCTTATACTTCGTTTACTAGTCCTCGCAATTTTGATCAGGAGCTGGAAGAAAAACTAAGCAGCCTGCTTGAAGGATTTGGATTTTATGAAATGATGAATCTCTCCCTGAGCAGTGAGGCCTATTATGAGGAAAAAAGTGCTTTGGTAAAAGTACTCAGTCCCCTCAGTGCGGACCTCAATGTGATGCGCGGAGAACTTTTGTTCGGCGGCCTGCAGACCCTGGCACACAACATCAACCGCCGCAACGCGGATTTGAAGTTTTTTGAAATTGGCCGGCGTTATGCGTTGAATGCTGAAGATGGTGCATACACAGAAGAAAAACAACTGCTCTTACTGTGTACCGGCGAGCTCTACCCCCAGAATGCCTATCAGTTGCAGCGTCCTGCCGACCTCCATTATCTGAAAGGTGTTTGTGAAAATCTACTCCGCAAATGTGGAATTGATCAGATCAGCTATGAAGAACTCCGAGATACGAACTATGCCTATGGACTGCAGGCGAGTCTAAATAAAAAACCGTTGTTTAAGATTGGCGCTGTCAGTACGGAAGCTTTAAAAAAACTGGATGTGTCACAAGCAGTGATGGCTGCAGTGATTGACTGGCAGCCTGTTCTCAAAGCCCTTTCGAAAAACAAAACACAATTTACAGAACTAAATAAATATCCATCTGTGCGCCGCGACCTCGCTCTGCTGATTGACCGGCAGGTTGACTTCAATGCCGTGCGCGACCTGGCTTATGCTACCGAGCGTAAACTACTCAGTGAGGTGAATCTTTTTGATATTTACGAAGGTGAAAAACTAGGGAATAAAAAATCATATGCAGTGAGCTTTATTCTCAGCAATAAAGAGGCAACGCTCAACGATAAACAAATTGACGGGGTGATGGAAAAACTCATCACAGCGTACAAAGAAAAACTAGGGGCTGAACTCAGATAAAGTGGAAAATTTCTTTAAAGATCTAAAAGTCATCGAGCTGGCAGGGGTGCTGGCGGGACCCTCCGCCGGATTATTCTTTGCAGAATTAGGCGCAGAAGTCCTCAAGGTCGAAAATACCTTGACTGGCGGAGACATCACCCGGAGTTGGAAATTAAAAGGTGAAGATCCTGCAAAGACCAGCAGTTCTTACTTCTGGAGTGTCAACGCCTTTAAGCGTTTTCTTTCATTGGACCTCACCGCCCCCTCTCAGCTGGAGAAACTGTATGAATTAATAAAGACAGCTGATGTGGTTATTACTAATTATAAAAGTGGGGACGATAAGAAATTAAAGGTAGACTATGCTACCCTTTCTGCCATTAATCCCCAACTCATCTACGCCTCCATTACCGGTTTTGGCGAAACACCGCGCTCGGCCTACGACCTGATTCTTCAGGCGGAGAGTGGCTTCATGTCCCTGAACGGTGAAACCAATGCGCAGCCGCTCAAGATGCCGGTCGCCTTAATTGACCTGCTTGCTGGTCATCAGCTAAAGGAAGGCATTTTAATCGCTCTCCTGCGCAAGTACAAAGAGCAGCGCGGCTCCTATCTGACGGTCTCACTTTTTGACAGCGCCGTTGCTTCTCTGGCCAATCAAGCTACAAACTGGTTAATCGGGGGCACACTGCCGCGTGCTAGCGGAAGTCTGCATCCCAACATTGCGCCTTATGGTGAATTATTTGAGACAAAAGATAAACAGAAAATCACTTTTGCCATCGGCAGTAATAAGCAGTTTCGTGCCTTGTGTGAGATCGTGCGCTTTAAGCAACTGGGCACTGATCCCCGCTATGCCATTAATCAGAACCGCGTCCTAAATCGGGCGCAGCTTTATGCTGTGCTCTACGATTATATCCGGCAATTCAACTTTAAAGAACTCTATGCTGCTTGCATAAAGCAGGATGTGCCAATCGGAAAAATAAGAGATTTGCGCGAAGTGTTTGAATTACCGGAGGCGAAGGCCTTGTTGCGTAATTTTCGTTATAACAAAGAGCAGGTCACGGTGGTGAAAAGTTCCGCCATTCAATTTTTATAAGCATGCAGGAGGTAAGGTTCGCAACAACAGAAGCAGAGCTTAGTAAGATCATTGCCCTCCGTTACGAAATTCTCCGCAAGCCCTGGTCCCAGCCTGCTGCCACTGCAAGTGATGAACTGGAGTGGGAAAGTAGCAATGCCTACCTGAGCGATGAAGATGGAAACGTGGTCGCCTGTGGTCGACTTCAAAAAAATACTGAGCAATTGGGACAGATTCGTTTCATGGCTGTCGCCGATGCTTATCAAGGTAAAGGCTACGGTAAAAAAATACTGGAAGCGCTGGAAAAGAAAGCCCGTCTGCAACAGTTGCGTGTGATTGAACTACAGGCCCGAGAAAATGCCTTGGAATTTTATCTTCGCTGTGGTTATCAGAAGATTGAGGCCACTTTTAAATTATGGGATTTGATTCAACATTACCGCATGCGGCGCCACATAAACTCCGAAATCCTCGTATAAAAATAAAAGGTGTAATCACGCTAGTCCTCTGTGTCCGGCGGATGAGCAATTGCAATTTAAAAAGAGGTCGCTGAATAAGGCTCTCTTTCCGAAAAAAAGCATCATAGCCCCTCCAGTCCAAGGCTTGCATTTCTATAAACTTCTTTTAATTTTTCGATTAAGGCAAGTGAATCCTCTACCCGATCAGCGCATATCTCGAAAATTCAATCATCTACTTGAGCGGTCTTGGTCCCGTCTTATTCTTTCTGAAATGACTCTTTCACCAACTCAGAGAAAGCCGCAGGGTCCTTTCCCCTCCGATTTACTTCCTTTTTGGATTTTTGGGCGTATTGGTTTTAAAAGAAGAGGACTTCCGTTCACGGCTGTCCAAATCATCTCGGATCTCTGGTTTTGGTTTTTTAGAAATGCCTTGTTTGCTTTGCTTGTTGGTGGTGCTTCGTGATGTCTTCATAAGGTCGTTTAAAAATTAAACCTCAAAAAGTAGACCAGCAGAGCCGAGCATTCCTAACGCCGTTATGCGAACGTGGAAAAAATTCCCCTGTGCAGCGCTAATTTTTTACAAAATCTACTAGTACACCCTTACGATAAAAAACGCTGAAGGACATCGTTTATCTGATTAGTCCCACCATTGCCATTTTGCAGGCCAGTAGTTAATCACCCGAATTTCAAAATCCTCGAGCGTACAAGCTTTAGCCCCGCGGTTCCAAAGAAAAGCGTTCACAGTAGAATGCTGTCGCATATCGTCATGATTTGTCCCAATGTAGGCATCACTGTAGAGGGTAAGGACAGAGTCTTTATCTGTTGAATAATCCGCGGCTGTCTTTCCATTGTATGAATAAAGCTTTTCACCTTCAGTAGCGTTGATGGTGACACAACTTTCCAACAGGCGGTCGGAAGCCGAATAAAATCGTAAGCGGGCTTTGCTGACAATAAACTGTCCTTCTTTCCCAATCATTTTGTCGTAGGGCGTGCTTACTTTATATGGAAATTCATTATCTGGTCCAATAGCCATAGGCAGGGCCTGGCGGGGATAATCCGATGCAGAATGCTCCGCAGCCCGAGCTATATACACCACCTCATCATCTGCAACCGTGGATTGCGGCTGGCGGCTGTACACTTTATAATTAATCGCCTGAGTCTGCGTATTTTCAATGAGGTAGGGAAAACAATCCTTAGTGATCAGCTGATAAATGGGAGGAGCAGAACTGAGGACCACGACATCAGCTTTTAAGGTTTTTATAAACTCAGAAAAAAGCCGCAAGGTGCTCACCACCGAGTCCTGATAAACTGAATCCTTCGTTGCCAAATAAGTCCTATTCGCATAATTGATAATGGTATCGGAAGAGATGCGGAGATCAAAATCGATTCCATGTTTTTTGAAATAAATATTCCGCATAAGCGTATCACAATCAAAAAAGAGGGGGAAGACTTTTTCCTCACCCAATTGTGACTTGTAGTGGGCCGTTTGCGTGAACTGATATTCGTACACTGTTTTCACTGCCTGATGTAAATAATCTTTCTGCCAGTAGGTCCTTCCTACGAGTACAGCAAAGACCAGCACCAGAATGATACGGTTGTATAAAGGGTGCTTCAAATCACACAAGGCGCTGACAGATAGAATGAGCGCCGTTCCAGCAAAGAGCATGACGGAATACTGAAAAATGGGAGAACGAAAAATGCTGTAAAAAAAGACCACTGCAAAATTGATAAAAAACAGAAGCAGGAGCAAGCGAATTTCTTTACTAGCTGACTGGCGAACACATAGCAGCGACAAAACAACAAGCACGAGGAACAGCAGGAAACAAAAGCCGGTTCCAAATAATACCTGAGCAAAATCCAACAGTGCGGTCCATCGCGGCGCGGTCAGCCAACCTCCAGCCTCTACCCCAATTCCCGGCACACTCAACTGATAGAGCGTGATGGACAGATGCGGGAGATAAGCAAGGGTCGTCAACAAGCACGTCATCCACAAAGCCTTGCGCTGTTCTTTCTTAACCAGAAATAAGCCACTTACTACCACAGTGAAAGCAAAGAGCGCGTTCATGTGATGATTCAATGCACTCAACAAGGCAAAAAAGCCAAATAGGAAATAAAGTTTTACGCTGTGACGCTGACGCACAATCAGCTCAAAGAAATAATACAGCAGAGCCAGAGAGAAGAACACACCAGGAATGTACATTCGCGCAATGGGTGCGTAAAAGACAAAAATGAGCGAAAAAGAAAGCAATAAGGCTGTCACCAATGCACTTTGTTTTGACAAGTTCCGAAAGCCTACTGCATAGCCATAGACCACCGCCAACTGCGCGCAAATGAGGAAGGGTAGTTTAATAATCCAATTAATGTACCCGAAGGACTTGACGAGGTAAAAAATGACGACCTGAATCAAGGCAGGATGCGCATCTATTTTTACACCTTTCTCGAGTAAGGTGGAAAGGTCCGGAAACTGCGTGCGGTCGAGCCCGCTGAGCTCATCATAGGTGAACTCATAATCAAACAGGGGGATGAACCTCAACAAGGTACTGAGGAGTAGAATCCCGATAAATACACCATGTTCCTTCAGGCGCTGCATGCTCGAATATAAACTAAAAAAGCTGATTCCGGGGAACCAGCTTTTTTAAAAATTAAAAACAGATTAGGAAATTTTCATCATCCAGTGAAATTTATCTTCCATTTTACCTTTGCGGATGGCACGTAACGTTTGATCGACGCGGGTTGAGAATTTTCGTTCAGATACCGGTGGCAGCTCATAATCCTTCCCTTCATAACCGATACCGATAATTTGAGCAATCGTCGCTGCTGTTCCGCAACCAAACACTTCTTTCAAATCACCACGGCCAATGGCTTCAAATACCTCTTTGATGCTCACTTTGCGTTCTTCCACCTTCATACCCCAGTCATGGGCCAGTCGGAGGACACTGTTGCGAGTGACGCCATCCAGAATGGTATCGCTCAAACCAGGAGTCAGTAGGGTGTCCCCAATCACAAACATCACGTTCATGGTGCCACTTTCTTCAAAATATTGTTGCGTCTCGCTATCTGTCCAGATCACCTGTTGATAGCCTTTCTGCTGCGCTAGTTTGGTCGGATAAAGACTGCGGCCATAATTTCCTGCTGCCTTCACAAAACCAACCCCACCTTTCACGGCGCGGTAATAATTTGTTTCCACCAACACTTTAATCGGCTCGCTGTAGTATTGTCCGGCGGGACAGGTGATGATTATGAATTTATAGGTATCACTGATTTTTACACCAATGGCTTCATCTGTTGCAATGAGGAAAGGACGGATGTAAAGACTTCCTGTTTCACTGTCCGGCACCCAGGCCGCGTCCAACTTCAGTAGTTCAGTCAGACCATTCATAAAGAGCTCCTCCGGAATTTCTGGCATCGCCATGCGGATGGCACTTTTATTCATGCGGGCAAAATTATCGAGGGGGCGAAAGAGGGACACTTCTCCCTGCTCATTTTTGTAGGCCTTCATGCCTTCAAAGATAGCCTGACCATAGTGCAGTGAACTGATGGCATAACTCATGCTGACATCGCCATAGGGCAAAATATCAGCTTTTTCCCATTTCCCATCTTTGTATTCCGCAACAAACATATGGTCACTGAAACACTTTCCGAAAGGAACATTATTTATATCGTATTCTGAAACACGGCTCTTCTTCGTTTTCTCTATCTTTATTTCGTAAGTACTCGTCATTATAGTCTATAGATTGATGGGCAAATAACAAGAATATTTTTTAATTGACAAACAAATTGTCCTTTTTTAAGGGCTTTCCGGAGACGAAAGTTGTCGGAATTTAAAAAAGGCGGAATTTCCCGCAAAAAGAAGGCAATAAGTTAGATTTAATAGAAAAATACCGGAAAAATCAGGTAAAAATAAGCTGGGAATTTGTACCTTGTAAAAGCTACTTCTCAAATTTTTCTAGGCGGAGTCCATTTTCATCTGCAACCGCATACGTGCAATAATTAAACCACTCACCCAGATTCAAATAGCGCGCTTTACCATCAACATCTAAATCGAGCGGGAGATGACGGTGACCGAAAATGAAAAAATCCATCGCATGTGTCTGCAAATAGTCCCTACAAAATAAAAACAGCCATTCGTTTTCCACTCCTAAAAATTTCTCATCGCTGTCTCCCGTCAGCACGCGGCTGCGTTTGCTACTTTTGCGTGCGATGTAAAACGCCAAATTCGGATGCAGTCGGCTGAACAGCCATTGAAAAATTGAATTAGTAAAAAAAAACCGAAGTACTTTGTACCAGGCGTCACCGGGCCCAAGACCATCTCCGTGACCAATCAAAAAATGTTTTCCAAAAAATTCACGCTGCACCGGCGCATGATGGACCTGAACCTGCAGTTCATCTGTAAAATAATTTTTCATCCACAGATCATGATTACCGGTAAAGAAATGGACAACAATGCCGCTATCTGTTAACTCTGCAATTTTTCCTAGCAGTCGCACCGTTCCTTTCGGCACAGTGTAGTGATACTCGTACCAGAAATCAAAAATATCACCTACCAGGAAAATTTCTTCCGCATCGTGACGAATACTATCCAGCCAGCGACAAATTTTTTTCTCTCGCTCATGGCTGCTGGCCAAGTCCGGGACGCCCAGATGAAAATCAGACGCGAAATATATTTTCTTTTTTTGCACGCGGAATAATTATCAAATTTAAAAGAAAGCACTTTGCAGAATTGCTGCCGGCTCAAAATTATGGATATTTAATGTAAAGCGCATGGTTTGATACCATTTGAAGCCATTCAGGATTAAGGCATCTTTAATGTCGCGGTTATAAATCAGGGGGAAATAGACCTCCAGGTAGTCGCGGATTAAAGTGATATTCAAGCCAGCGTCCCATAACACCTTATCCTTCGCCAGCGCCCGGCCATCGCAGACCACCGCGTCGGCAAATAGACGAATGGGGAATTGACGGAGGCGCGGCGATTTTAAATTCACACCGGCCATCCAGTACTGACTTTGACCATAAGGGGTCCATACTTTTAATCCCCCATCGCGATCGAGAAACTGGGATTGGAAAAAACCGCCTTGAGGAGGAAACCGATCATAAAAATCACCGTCAAACAAATAATCCTGCGCACCGGTGTAACCACTTGCACGCAGCGCATAATAGGCGCGCACGGCAGAAGAGCCGGCTAATAAGCTTCCCGCAAAGAGACGAATTTGAATGCTTTTTTCTGACGTAATTTGAAGATCGTATAGAAGACTGGCCGTGCATCTGGCCATACTGGCAGAATGCTCTAGTTCTGCATGCACAGCATAGGGATTCTTCATGCGGCGGTTTCTAAAGTCATACTTTAGAACATTCACAAAAGAAAAACGGTTTTTTATTGCCAGAACCGGCGAGCCATCCGACTGCTGCCGCCAGACAGTGCTATCCGTAAACAATAAATGGGAAGTGTATCTGACCGTGTGTTTGGTTTTAGAACGCGTATTTTTCTGAGGGGACTCTAACAAAACAAAAGGACTAAGACGAACGTAGGAGAGATCACGATGACTGCCGTCCCCCAATCGGCCCTCATCATAACTAAAAGACTTTATGCGGATGCCCAGTGCCATGCGGCGAGGACCGTTCAGCGGACGAATATTAAAAACGACCTCTCCTGTTCCTGCCAATCGACCATTACCAAAGCTATACAGTGGCGCCAAAGCAATATCCACCGGTTTAGCATACAGACTGTAATTATGAAACACCAGACCCGCCATCAATCCATTGCGATCATTTATCCCAAAGGCAGGGACAATATTGATTTGCGTCCTCGTCTTATCATCGAGGGCGGTCAGTAAATTGAACTGCAGTGGCTCTACTTTTTTTAATAATCCTCTTGTCCGCAACGTATTATTGCCTCTGCGTAACTCCGGTAAACGACCCTCTCTATCAATGACAAACTGATCTGCCTTCGCGGAAGAAGGCAGTCCTACTGTTATGCGGCGGCCTTTGCCATTGCTCCAGACTTCCGCAGTAGTTAGACCCTTCGCGACCGATTGCACTACAAAAGGTACCTCGGCGCGACGGCGACGGACTTCGATGAGCCAATTGCCATCCTTGTCCTGTTTTACTTTTTTAATTTTATAATCGACCCGTTTGCGATTCGTATAAAACACATCGGTAAACCAGCTCAGGTCTTCACCAAAACTCTTACTTAAACTAGAAAACAAATCATCTGGTCCCGGATGTTTAAAGCGCCAGTCTTTATAATAGGTCTTCATGCCTTCATCAAACCGTTGCTCAGAAATAAAATTCATGAGGTGATCAAAGGCCAGGGCGGTCTTGGAATAAACGATGCTCCCATAATTTTTTTCAGTATACGCTTCAGAGCTCAAATTCATGGGCTGATCGCTATTGAGGTGCTGCGTCGCTAAAAAAGAAAGTTCATGGTACTTCCATAAAGGATGTTGATTAAGACGCAACAACCCTAAAGAATCCCGTTGCAAAAAAGTGCCCAGTTTATTTCGAGGATATTTAGCCCGCACGTAGCGCATTTCGTAAAAGGAATTCAGTCCTTCATCCAGAAAGGGATGCTCACGTTCATTACTTCCCAATATGCCATAAAACCAGTTATGGCCCACTTCATGGGTAATCACCATGTCTAATGAAAAATCGGAACCCACATCATTAATCACGGTAATGTTTGGGTATTCCATACCACCGCCAGCCATGATGGTGCCATCCACTGCGGTGACCTGGTTATAAGGATAATCGCCAAGATGGTATGAATAAAAGGTGGTGGATTCTTTTACATAGCTCAGTGCCTTTTTCCAAAACTCAAAATTCTTATCTGTAAAAAACACCCAGCCATCCACCTGCCGCTTACTTTCAGGTAATTCAAAAGACTCCTTCAAGACATAAAATCGTTTATCTGCAAACCAGGCAAAATCGTGCACACGGTACTGACGGAAATGCACGGTCTTTAATTTGGAAGAAGAAGCTGGGAACTTCATTTTGAAAGCCGAGCGGGTACCATTTGTCAAGTGCGCTTCTGTTTCTTTGACCCGTTCAGCGAGAAACGCATTTTCACTTTCGGCCTCTACTCGGTCCCCTGTTGCAGCGAGAAGATAATTTTCAGGCAGAGTAATGTGCACGTCGAAACTTCCGAACTCGCTGTAAAATTCACCTTGATTGAGATAAGGCATCGCATGCCATCCCGCTCTGTCAAAGACGGCTGGCTTGGGATACCATTGCGTCATAAAATAGGCCTGTCCGGTATGTCCCAGTCGCGAAAATTTAGCACTTGGAATCTTGACATAAAAAGGTGTGCTGATCTGCGCTGTCTCTCCCGGTTTCAGTGGTTCATTCAACAAGAGGAAGCAGATATCGATGTGTTGGGGGTGAAAAAACCATTTTACTTTTTTTCCATTGACTTTAAAGTCGAGACTGTCGATATAGCCGCGCTCCTTCTCTGCGGCTTCGGTCAAGGCGGTCTCTCCACTAGCCACTAGCTGTTTGGCTAGAGCGGTCTCCCCGTTTTTATACGCATTGGGCCACAAGTGAAAATAGAGGGTGTCGAGTGTGACCGCTGAATTATTGAGATAGGTAATGGTTTCACTAGCGCTTATGCTGTGCAGTGAATCGTTGAGCTGGACCTTTATTTTATAATTTACTTCCTGCTGAAAATACGTAGCAGTCTGTGCCCTGAGAACAAAGCCAGAAAAAAAAACCGCTATGCACAGGCAATAGCGGTTAAAAAAGGACTTGGCACTCATAAATTAGCGAAGCACTTCCGTTAGTTTTTTCTCTAGTTCCTCACCTCGCAGATTTTTAGCAAGAATATTTCCTTCACGGTCCAACAAAACAGTGTAAGGAATGCCTTGAATATTATATTGGCGGACAACAGAGCTCTGCCACTGCTTCAGATCACTCACTTGTGGCCAGGTAATGCCATCTTTCTGAATAGCTTCTATCCAGCGGGCTTTGTCCTGATCAAGGGAAACACCAAAAATCTCAAAACCCATGTTTTTGAATTTGGCGTAAGCCTTTACCACGTTTGGCATTTCTTTGCGGCAGGGACCGCACCAGCTCGCCCAGAAATCAATTAGCACAACTTTTCCCTTGAGTGAACTCAACGCTAATTCTTTTCCTTCAGGTGTTTCGAGTTCGATTTCCGGAGCCGGTTGTCCAATTGCAGTCGACAACATGGATAACACCACATTGTGAAACATTTTGACATTCCGTTCGTTCGGGTATTTTTTAATCAATCCTTGATCTACCGCTTTATAAATATCGGCGTAACGATCTGGATCCAGGGCCTGAATGGCCATTAGGGAAGCGTACATGTCGGTATTCTTCTTCAGCTTATCAATCATTTCCTCATTGGCCGAGTTCACAATGGCATTGTAGGGCGCTTCAAAAATACGGCTGACCGAATCCATCCGTGCCGCATCCATTTTACTGGTCTCCATAATACTCTGAAATGCCTTATTTAAAGAATCTAGACGCAGGTCGCGGGACTTGCTCATTTCATTGTACCTTAGGAACAAGGTGGTTTCTTCGGAGCCTTCTACTTTATAAGTATTTCCAAGGTCCGTGATATTGCCACTCACTTTCACCTTATCAGCACTATCTAAAACCAGCATAGCAAAGTTTTGTGGCGTGACGCGGATGCGGTAAAAGCCGATTTTAGGACTGTAGTTTTGAAATTCAAAATCTCCGTTTTCATCCAGTGCCACGCTGTCAATGACAACCGGTTGTTCTGCACTTAATTTTTCCAGATAAAGCATTTCTCCTTTACCATTACTGAAATTACCTTTTAACTCAAAACCCCCGTTGTTATCTTTATTCCCGCAGGAAGCTAGAAGAAGGGCAGAAAAAAGAAGCGCTGCTGATTTGTACATTTTTTTCACCTTGATTTTGATTTTGTGTGTTTTTATTGTTCAAGTGCTTCTCGCACCAGTGTGTTTAATAATTTTGGATCAGCTTTGCCTTTACTTGCTTTCATGACTTCGCCGACAAACATACCTAGCAGTCCAACTTTACCTCCCTTAAATTCTGCCACCTTCTCCGGAAATTTTGCAATCACCGCTGAAACCATCGCCTGTAACTCATCCGAATTACTATTCTGGATCAAATCCATTTTTGCTGCGAGGGCTTCGACTCCCTCTGCGGGATGGTCGGCCAGTTCTGGAAACAAACGCTGCGCGGCAGCACTGTTACTGATTTTATTTTCATCAATCAGTTGAATGATGTCAGCAATCTGTTTTGGCTTTAGTGAAAAATCAGCAAAGTGGATAGCCCTTTCATTGAGGTAGGAGCGCAGGGGACCCATGATCCAGTTCGCTGCCGCCTTGTAGTTTTTAGTGATTCCTGTCAGTTCGTTAAAGTAAGTGGCAATTTCCTTGGACTCGGTAATCTGCTGCGCATCGTATTCGCTGAGCTGAAAGTCTTCTGTGTACTTTCGGAATAATTCATCCGGCAACACAGGCAAGGTTTTACGGACAGATTCGATAAACTCCTCCGTCACATAAACCGGCTGCAGATCCGGCTCCGGAAAATAGCGGTAATCATTGGCACTCTCCTTACTGCGCATTGCAAAAGTACAATCCTTCACCGCGTCAAAGCTTCGGGTTTCGCCCAGAATGACTTCGCCCGCTTCGAGTAAATCAATCTGCCTTTTAATCTCAAAATTAATTGCCCGCTCAACATTGCGGAAACTGTTCATGTTTTTGACCTCTACTTTTTTACCGAATTCTTTTGCATCCTTCAGCATGACCGAAATATTAGCATCGCAGCGAAGCGAGCCTTCTTCCATATTTCCGTCGCAGATTTCGAGATAACGGACAAGTTTGCGCACTTCGGTAAGATAAGCATAGGCCTCTTCCCCACTTCGAAAATCAGGCTCAGTAACAATCTCAAGCAGAGGCGTACCCGCCCGGTTCAAGTCAATGAGACTGTCAACTGGATCAATATCGTGCATACTCTTCCCCGCATCTTCTTCCATGTGAATGCGGGTCAGATTAATTTTTTTTGTTTTTCCTTCGCCCAATTTGGCAATAAGATAACCGCCGGTGCAGATGGGCGTTTTATCCTGCGTTATCTGATAACCTTTCGGCAAATCCGCGTAGAAATAATTTTTGCGGGCAAACTGGTTTTCTTCGCGGATGTCCGCTTTCACCGCTAGGCCTAGACGGATCGCAAATTCAATGGCACGTTTATTCACCACCGGCAAGGTTCCCGGATGACCAAGCGTCACGACACTAACATGTGTATTGGGCAATCCGCCATATTCGGCAATATCACTGCTGTACATTTTAGTGCGAGTCAGCAATTGGATGTGACACTCCAGACCGATAACGGCCTGATATTTATCGTAAACACTCATAAAAATAGGAACTCAAAGATACACTTTTTTGGGTCGCACAAAGGGGCCTCTGGGGAAAGGATTTTAGCGGTGAACCGCTCATTTCGGGTAGACATAAACGGGGTGCCCTTCATTGTAGCGCCTGATATAGCGGTAGAGCTGATCTTTTTGTTTGCGGCGGCTGAGTTTGGAGTATTCTGCCCAAAGCGCTGCATCACGACTGAAGACCGATTTGACGGTCTCCGCATTCAATTCGTGCACTCGGCCCTCAGTGGCGTCCATCATAAATTCGCGAATCTCGCGGGTCGTACCGCCTGAAACACTGGCCCCAAAACGGGGATCGTAAAAACCGGGCTGAGTCACCACAACGCTCGCCACAAAATAACTAAACGTACCAAACACTGGGACGCGGTAAAACTCACCGCTAAAATTAAGATACAAGGTGTTATTCTGAAAAAAGCCCCAAACCTCAGCAGAGGGTAGTTTCCGCCGCATTCCATTTTCTTCAAATACCAGTTCTTTTTCGAAAAGAACACGGGAATAAAAATCCAAATAGGATTTGGAGATGGCGCTAACAACGGCGGACTTTTGAATCTGCCGCTGGTGACGGAAATCATCATAACTGATGAAAATCCCTTCCGAAAAGGGTTCTTTCAACAGTAAGGTATCGGTTTGTCCACCCGCTGTAAACGGCCCTACAAGTGCCATCAGGAAGAAAATTGCAAGTGACCGCATGTCCAAATTTCTGCTTTTTTTTGACTACATTTAACGCGATGAGAAGATTTTTTGTTTTTTTAAGTCTGGTCATTTATTTCAGCGCAAATCTACAGGCAAGTCACTTTACTTATCTTTTAGTACTGCAGCAGGAGAAGGAAGCAAGGCTGAAGAGAAACCTTAATTCGGAGGCGCAGAGCGCTGTAAGTTCTCCCATCACCCCACGCTTAGTGACGAATACAGGGCAGCTGATCCCTCAACAAATTGCAGAAGAGGGACCAACTGACATCCTTTTAGAAAAGCTGCCAGGGGTTTTTTATAGCCTCCAAACCAATCTCCCACAGCACAAACAGAACTTAAAATCTTACACGAAGAATGAAGGTCGCGGGCAATAAACTAAAGCAGCTGCAGGCCTTTTATTTAAATCATCTGCAGGACCAATTTGATGAAGCGGAGATTCGCGCCATCTTCCAGACCAGTATTGAGCATTACCTGGGCTGGACCGCTTCCGATCAACTGCGAAGACAGGAAGAAAATATTAACCAAAGTGATCTTTTGAAAATCTATGACTGTGCCAAAGCACTGGCGCTAGGCCTTCCATTGCAGTATATCTTGAAAGAAGCCTGGTTTTATGGCCAACGCTTTTCGGTCGATTCCGCTGTATTGATTCCCCGACCCGAAACCGAAGAACTAGTCGATCTTATTCTGAAACAAAACAAAAAGATTAGCAGTCTGCTGGACATCGGAACAGGCAGTGGCTGCATTCCGATCACTATAAAATGTCAGCGACCCGAGGCGCTTGTCCTCGCCTGCGACCTCTCCGAATTGGCCCTGCAGGTGGCAGCGAAAAATGCCTTCGCATTAAATTCAGAGGTCGGCTTCTTAAAAGCAGATGCCCTGAGCGCCGAGTTCCACTTAAACTTCAGCAACACGTTTCAGATTCTCGTCTCCAATCCCCCTTATATTTTGGCTTCCGAGTCCATTGCCATGAGTAAACAGGTTCTGGATCATGAGCCGCACCTTGCATTATTTGCAGAAGGCGCGGATGCCAGTATCTTTTACAAAAAAATCATTACCGCTTCTCGTTTTTTATTAGCTCCTCATGGACAAGTCTATTTCGAACTCAATCCCCTGACTGCAGATGAAGTGAAAGCTTACGCGGAGACAAGTGGTATTTTTAGCCATGTTGAACTCCTACAGGACATGAGCGGAAAAGCGCGCTTTATGCGGCTTGTAAAGAATTAAGCTAAGAAGGGCGTGTGCAAGCACCGGGCTTTCCGCTCCAATCTTTTGTTCGTTCCCTCACAAAAGGATTTCCACTGCAATCCCTCACGCAGAGCATTGCCAAAGTTACCGCGGCCAGTCATCTATTAATTTCCACTGCAATAACCAAGTTCAGTCTTTGCCTTTCTACCTAAGTAGTTTATTTTTTTATGCCCCACTCCCATCCAATAGCCCCTTCTCTCTATGTGACTATGCGTTTATTTTTTGCGCCCCACTGCCATCCAA
>CALPON020000066.1 GCA_943325195.2 Sphingobacterium thalpophilum
AGGCGGAAAAAGGAATGCGCTAAAGGAATAAAAAACAAGAGCGGAACCAGTAGTTCAAAATAGTAAGCAAGCGCGCTTAAAATTTTTAATAGCTGTGGATAATAAAAAAGTGTTTTCATAAAAGGTCGGGTTACCTGATCTAATCCGTACACATAATACATTGCTGTAAAATCGGTGTGCCACTCCGGTCCTTTAAGCAAAGCAGAGCCGGCGTAGATATAACAAATCTGCAAGAGATAGGCGACCGATGCCACCGTGAGAATGGCTGGTGGTGGGGTCTGTTCTATAGACAAAATGGCATCGCAAGAATAGCGTGCACCCCATGAGGTATTGGGCGTGTACAAAGGTGAGAGCAACTTGCAACTAGGCGGTGAAAAGGGTTCTGTCATTAAACTAGAAAAAGGGGACGTCCTGATTATCCCCGCAGGAGTCTGCCTCCGCAACATGGGTCCTGAAGAGGCCATGTCTTGTGTGGGCGCCTACCCCGAAGGGCTGCAGTACAATATGAACTATGGCAAACCCGGTGAACGTCCAGTCGCCGATGAAACAATCCGGGCTGTACCAGCGCCAGAACGTGACCCCGTGCTAGGATTAAAGGGCGGCACCAGTCGTTACTGGAAACGTCCCCAAGCTGGTCGATGACCCCGCTGATTTTTAGGAAAATAAGGCCTTTATGCTCAAAAACAGCTGATTTTCTTGTGTATTTCACCGGCTATTTGTACCTTGTCTTGTTAAAGAAATGAATATGTTAGGAAAGTCAAGCAATAGAAACAATCCCGCTGGGGATGGAAGTTCCGTGAATCTCATCGGTGGCGGAACAAAGATTGTGGGGGACATTACCTCCGCTGGCGATGTTCGGATTGACGGGCATCTGAGCGGTAACATTGTTATTGCTGGCAAATTTGTCCTCGGTGCTACCGGCGTAGTGGAAGGAAATATTACCAGCGTCAATGCGGATCTAAGTGGTGAAGTGAAAGGCACTGTGAAAATTTCTGAAATGCTAAGTCTGAAATCAACAGCAAGAATTAACGGTGACATAGAGACGAGTAAACTCATGATTGAGCCAGGTGCAGTATTTACTGGGACTTGTAATATGGGCGCAAAAGTGAAAAATCTCTCTAACACTCAGAATGTCTCTGCCAAAACAGCCTAATCTTTTTTTTAAGTACGGTAACATGGCCATCCAAATGGCTGTGATCATTGGTCTGGCTGTTTGGGGTGGTCAGAAACTAGATGAACGGGCCCAAACGACGACCCCCTGGTATACCCTTTGTTTAGGCCTGGCCGGTATTTTCATCGCCCTTTACCTCGTATTAAAAGACCTGATTGCTCCCAAAAAATAATGTGGAAAAAAGCTGTCCCTGCCTTGCTTGCAGCTGTCGGATTGTCCTATCTGCTCGCCTTTCTCCTCGGCAATACCTGGCCCCTGCCCGATCTCTATGCCCGCTGGAACCTGTTTTTTAATGCCATTCTCTTTTCTATTATTAGTCTGGTGTACGGATTGAGTTTCCGGACCGCTGATTTGCCGGGACTTTTTTTAGTCGTCCTTGTTATCCGGCTTCTGCTTTGTCTTTTTTACGTGCTAACAATCTCTTTTCTTAGCAAAGAAATTTTTCACAACATGGCACTTCGTTTTTTGGGGGACTTTGTTATTTATACGGTGGCGGACATCTGGCTTGCCTCTCAACTAATCCAGCTGAAAAAGCGGGGGGATTAATTTTGCAGGTTCAGCCTGAAAAGTTGATATTTACAACAAACGTATTTTTATGAAATTCAATAGTCTTTTTTTATTCTGTGCTGCTAGTCTGCAAATCATTGCGCAACCTGCCACCAACAGAAAAGATAGCGAATACCGTTTCAGTACGGTGAAGAATCTGGAAGCGACGCCGGTACAAAACCAAAATCAAACCAGTACCTGCTGGTCCTTTTCTTCCCTTTCTTTTTTTGAAAGCGAACTCATCCGTCTCGGGAAAGGAAAGGAATTTAATTTGAGTGAAATGTTCGTCGTTAATAAAGTGTATTCCTTAAAAGCAGATAATTTTATTCGCATGCACGGCAAGACCAATTTTGGGGAGGGCGGCGGTTTTCCCGATGCTATTCAGGTGCTCAGACAGTACGGGCTCGTGCCAGAAGAAATATACAGCGGTAAAAAAGACCTGAAATCACCACACAATCACCATTTACTGGAAACCACGCTCAGCAATATACTCCGTCCAAGTGCACAAGAAGAAACCCAGAAAATAGATTTTTCCTTCCTGCATAATACGGTGGCAGCGACAGTCGATGAATTTTTAGGAAAGACGCCGGAAAAGTTTGATTACAAAGGTAAAAGCTATACACCCCGGACGTATGCAGACGCAACTGGCTTAAATCCGGATGATTATATTTTCCTGACTTCGTTCAGCCATCATCCTTTTTATGAAGCTTTTGTGCTCGAGATTCCGGATAATTGGAATTGGCAAAAAGTCTATAACCTGCCGCTTGCTGAGTTTAGTGAGGTGATGCGCAACGCCATTCAAAGCGGCTACACAATTGCCTGGGGCGCTGATGTGAGTGAAAAAGGATTTATGCGGGCTGATGGACTAGCCATTGTGCCGGAAAAACCCTTCAGCGAAATGACAGAGGAAGAACGTAAATCTCTGGCCACTAAGCCCGTTAAGCAACTCAGTATGACACAGGAACTGCGTCAGAAAGCCTTTGATAATTATGAAACACAGGATGACCATGGCATGCACATCATTGGCCTCGCCAAAGATCAGAATGAAACCAACTATTATGTCGTAAAAAATAGCTGGGGTCGCGAATCAAATCAGTGTGATGGATACTTCTTCGCCAGTGAAAGTTATGTGCTTTACAAAACAACCAGCATCATGCTCCACAAAAAAGCGCTGCCTGTTGCAGTGGCTAAAAAGTTAGGGATTCAGCAATAAAAGTCGCATTCAGGGTCTGGCTGTCAAAATTCGGCTTGGTCCTCCGTTTTTTTGACCGCGTTGTTAACTCAGGCCCTATTGACAATCCCTCAATCATAGCTTGATTTGACTCAATGTTTTATAAATAGGTGCTTTCCGACCCAACTTAGTAAGAGCAGCGCACGTATTAAAAACAAGTGTCGGGCCTGTGTCTGCAAAATATACCTGCCCGGCTGATAATTTTTTAAATAAACCAGTGTATGAAAACGCAACTCACTTTACCGATGTTTCCACTGAATTTGTTTCTTTTCCCCGGAGAAACAACTAAGCTCCACATCTTCGAAGAGCGCTATAAGCAATTGGTAGAAGAATGCTTGGAAAACAGGGCTGCTTTTGGGGTTCCCTATTTTGAGAGGGGCCAGTTACAAAAATATGGTTGTGAGGTTAAGATCAACCGCATCCTCAAAAATTATGAGAATGGGGCCCTGGATATTCTTGTGGAAGGTATCGCCATTTTTAAAATCATGGACTATACGGAAGTACTTCATCCCAAACTCTACGGCGCAGCACTCGTGGAATTTATTAACAGCTCTGAACGCATCACCCTAGCTAATCTGCAGGATGCCACGGTCAATTATTTTGGTTCTGTGCAGAATAAACTAGTGGATTACGAAACCGTTTCACATCTCTCCGTATACAGTGTGGCCAGTGCTTTGCAGCTGACGCATGCAGAAAAATACAAATTGGTTTCCTCTTTCAATCCGCAAATGCATCTGCTTAACCTGCTGAACTTTATCATCCACATCATCAATACGGAAGCGCAATTGAAAGATCGCTTCGCGGAAAATTAATTACTTCTGGATGAGTTGTCCTGTCCCTTCAGGCTCGCTGTAATTGACAATCAGCGCAGGTGTGCCATAATAATAAATATTGCCCCGACCTTGTATATTATAATCAAACTGACGCGTATCGGCGGCATTAATGTGACAATCACCAATGGTGACAGAATGAATAAACATATAATTGCTGACACTTAAAGCGCGGGTGTCCACAAAATTAATTCCATTCGTATAAAGAAAGAGCTCTCTCGTAATGCCACTGATATACATGTCCCCATTGCCATTTGAGCTGGAACGAATCACGCGGTAAGTCCCCCGCAAATGCACATCGCCACTGCTAGCAACACGTACACTTATCGAGTCCTGCTTAAAACCTTCATTAAATTCAACTGCTCCTACGGCATCATTGACCAAGTAACTGACATAAGGCGTATAAATGGTCAGGCGCACCGGCTCCTTATACCCTCTCACAAAATTACAGGTATTGTGATTGGTTATGCTCAGCACTCCTCCCAAAACACTAGTACTAATATTATGCAGTATGTTCTTACCAGCACTCACCACTACTCGGTATTCGGTGCTTTGAATAACAGTCGTTTCAAACTTATCTTCCAAATGAATTTGCGTGAAGGGGGGCAAAGGACGGTCCTCCTCTACCCTGCTACCATTGCCTTTAAAACAATCAAAACGGTTTTCCTTTTTACAGGATAAAAAGCTGAGAAGCAGAAGGAAGAGAAACAGCTTGTTTTTCATTTACCAAAATTTAAACAATATCCCAGACCATATTCAAAGGTATAGGCCACAGCAAAGTGAGTTCGCAGTCCAAAATTCACCATCAGTCCGCCAGGCAGGTAATAGCGCACACCCAGCCGGCTCACGATTTTACCATCAGGATTTATCTTTTGAAAAGGATAGTAACCAACTTCGATTGGAAAACTAACACGTCCAACGTTATAAGAGTAGCCGATACGCGCAGCAAGGCGGACCCGATCCGCTGCCGTATAATTAGTGCCGAGCTGTTCCTGCAGATCAATCTGATAATTTTGATCGTAAAACACATCCAGCCCCGCGCTGAATTTATGCGTATTGCGGACGTTACGCTGGTATGCTGCAGCGAAGAGGTAACTTTTCAAAAGGGGCGTATTGATGCCTCGTTCATTAAATCCGATGGCGGCACCAAAAACGAGTTCATTCCGGGAGGGACGTTTGGTAGAACTGTCAATCACTGTTATAGCAGGTAGCTTCGGCTTTCCAAAACGGTAATTAAAACCGGCAGTGAGGCTCATCACATTTAGACCCAAGTTCGGGTTCCCGGACTTTCCGTTGCTTGCATGGGTGAACGTGATACCCGGCTCAAAACGTAATTGGGAACTCAATTGTAATTGCCAAAACCAGCGGAATTGAACAAACGAATTAAAATGACTGCCAATGGCAATGTTTTTATGATTTTCGTAAATATCAAAGTGTTTGGTAATATAAGTAGCTCCCCAGCAAACGCGCATAACGACCCGCGATGCCTTCTTTTTATTATTCAGCGGAATCTCAACGTATGGCGCAGCAGTCAACGCATAGCCAAGTTGCGCATGATTGGCGAAATCGAGACATTGCAGTGTAATGCCCACATCGGGATTATTATTCTCGAGCTGCCAGAGTTTATTACCCCGACTCGGTCTTGAAATATTCAATTCGTAATTGGAAGGATACCCTTTGACTAAGTGACCGATACTGATGCGGTGCACCATGATAAATCCCTGACTGTAGGCCGGCTTAAGCTGCCAGCCCCCATAGCCGCTGCCAGCCTCCTGTGCCGACACTGCTTGGAAGCCGAAAAATACTAAAAGAAGAACTGATAATTGGTTTTTCAAACGTTGGCTAAAGTACTAAAAAAAAGCCTTTTAGCAGGGGATAATTAAAGTCTGCGGAGGCATTTTTATTGGCGCTTTTCGCCCTACATTTTGTACTTTTACAGGGTATGGATCCACGCGCAGAGTCCTTCCTGAAACTACTCAGGATTATGGATGAATTAAGAGAACAGTGTCCCTGGGACAAAAAGCAAACCATCGACACCATTCGTCACCTTACGATTGAGGAAACCTTCGAATTAAGTGATGCGATTCTATCAAAAGATCTTCAAGAAGTTAAGAAAGAACTGGGTGATATTTTATTACACATTGTGTTCTATAGCCGAATTGCCAGTGAAACCAATGCTTTTGATATAAAAGAGGTCATAGATGGTCTATGTGAAAAACTAATCTTTCGTCACCCGCACATTTACGGGGACGTAAAAGCAGAAACCGATGAACAGGTCAAACAAAACTGGGAGCAATTAAAACAAAAGGAAAAGGGCGGAAATAAATCGGTCCTCTCCGGAGTTCCAAACAGCATGCCCGCGCTTCTGAAAGCCTATCGTATTCAGGAGAAAGCCCGAGCAGTGGGTTTTGACTGGGAAGATCCCGCACAAGTATTCGAAAAAGTAAAAGAAGAGTTACAGGAGTTTGAAGCGGAAATCAAAAACAAAAATCAGGATGCGGCCGAAAAAGAATTCGGTGACGTGCTTTTTTCGCTGATTAATTACGCGCGCTTCGTTCAAATCAATCCCGAAGATGCCCTTGAACAAACCAATAAGAAGTTTATTCAACGTTTCGGACACATGGAAAATCGTGTAAAAGAGCAGGGTAAGCAAATTGCCGACTGTAAATTAGAAGAACTTGATGTTTACTGGAACGAGGCGAAAAATCTGAAATAAGTGAAGCACTTTCTTAGAAATAATCGCTGGCTACTCTTGCTTTATGCGTGTGCGCTCTCGACAGCACTTTACTTCCTTTTTAATTATCCGAAAACGACGATCCACCTTTACCTGAATCAATTTGTAAGGGGAGGTTGGCTCGATGTCTTTTTTTATTTTATAACTTATTTGGGTGATGGCCGCCTAGCCGGTCTGCTACTGATCCTGATTCTAGTATACAATATCCGCTTAGGCATTGCTATCGCTGGTTCGTTTCTGACTGCTAGCCTTTTTTCTAACACCCTTAAATATTTATTCTTCGATGACGTGAACCGTCCTTTTTTTATTTTTCAGTTTATTCAAGTAGAAAAATTGAACTATGTAAAGGGCGTCGATTTGCACATCCATAATAGTTTTCCCAGTGGTCATGCTACACAGGCCTTTGCCATTCTCATGCTGCTAGCTTTTGTGAGCAGTAAAAACTGGCTGAAACTACTTTTTCTGTCCCTGGCACTTCTAACTGCCTTTAGCCGTGTCTACCTGAGTCAGCACTGGCTGCAGGACGTCACTGCCGGAAGCTTTATTGGCACACTGTTTAGCGGTCTGTGGTATTACTTGATTATTGCGCGAGATAAATTACCGACGTTAAACAGAAGCAGCTTAGCGCTGCTATACAAAAAGTAATGCTGAAGCGTTCACATACTCTGAGCGATCTTTTGCTCATCACACTTATTTCCTGTGCCCTTTACCTGCCCTTTCTCGGGGGTATCGCATTATTCGACTGGGATGAAATTAATTTTGCGGAATGCGCCAGAGAAATGCTGATCACCGGCAATTTTAGCGAAGTGCAGCTCAACTTTCAACCCTTCTGGGAAAAGCCCCCCCTATTTATCTGGTTGCAAGTAATCAGTATGAAGCTATTTGGTATCACCGAATTTGCCGCACGCTTTCCCAATGCCATCTGTAGTATTTTCACCCTCTCTTCCCTTTACTTGATTGGTCGAAAAGAAATCGACCGACGAATGGGCTGGTACTGGGTATTATTTTACATTGGCAGTCTGCTTCCACATTTTTATTTCAGAACCGGCATCATTGATCCCTGGTTTAACTATTTTATTCTCATCGCCCTTTATTTTTTTTTCAAAGCTTCAGGTACCCAAAAAAACACACTTTATTTTCTGTTAAGTGGTTTTTTTTCCGGACTCGCCGTGCTAACAAAAGGTCCCGCAGCTCTGCTAATTATTGCAGCGACTTTAAGTACCTATTTAATCTGGACAAGGCAATTAAAAAAAATCATCCTGACCAGTGGTTTTTTATTTTTCAGCCTCAGCACCTTACTCGTCAGTGGCAGCTGGTTTTTGGTGATGTGGCTCAAAGGAGAGACGTCGGTTATCCATTCGTTTATTACTTATCAGCTGCGTCTCGCGCAGACCAAGGATGCGGGACATGGCGGCCCTTTCTTTTATCATTTTATCATCCTGCTGATTGGCTGTTTTCCAGCCAGCCTGTTTTTTATTGCTGGGTACACTAGAAAAGAATCCCTTCCTGCAGCACAGGTCCACCTGCGGTACCTCTTTCTTAGTTTATTCTGGACCGTCTTAATTATTTTTTCACTTGTGGAGACAAAAATTGTGCACTACTCGTCCTTGTGTTATTTCCCACTAACCTTTGTGGCAGCGCAGGGCTTTCAGCGGTTTGTGCCGCTGACCTTTAATACCTTCCACCGCGCCTTGTATTGGTTTGTTGCAGGTCTTTTGTTTTTGGCCACCACGCTGGTTGCATGTTCCACTTATCTGCTGCCCTTGCTCATCAAAAGCGGACTCTTAGAAGATAAAAATACACTTGCCATTCTGGGCGCAGAGGTGTCTAGGACAGGACTTGAGTTCCTGCTCCCCGTCCTTTTTATAACGGCGGCCATTTTGATTTATAAAGGGTTGAAAGAAAATAAAATAATGCTCCAGCAAAGCGGTTTAATTTTTAATGGCGTGTTTATTACGGCTAGTATTTACTGGCTTGTACCGCTCATTTCTGGCTATACGCAGGATACCGCCATCAGTTTTTATCGCGCATCGGCGCAGCAGGACTGTTATCTGGAAACCTACAAATTCAAAAGCTATGGTTATTTGTTTTATGGGGAACGTCAGCCGCGGCACTACCAGAATTCAGATCAACAGCGGTCCATTTCGAAACAGTTGGACTTGATGGAAACAGAGGGCCATTCGCGACTCGAGAGTTATGCCACTGCTAATTCTCTCTGGATGGTGTATGGTGCCATTGATAAACCGGCCTACATTGTTGCGAAAAGTGGCAATGAAAAAGAACTGCTGGAACAAAAAGATATTTATAAATTATACTCACAAAATGGCTTTTCCTTTTTTGTCCGTCTGCCTCCAAATAAACATGTCAAATAGTCCAGTTTTTTGCTTGGCACAGAATATGAACTACCTTAGACACATTTTAACACTTTAAGCATGGATTTTGGAGATTTTAAGGCGATCGGGTTTAAAGACAGTATTGATGAGGATTCCGACTTCATTCCTCTGTTAAGCGCAGAAGATGAAGACAATATGCGTAATGAGCAGATTCCCGAAATACTGCCAATTTTGCCGCTTCGTAACACCGTCCTTTTTCCAGGAGTGGTTATTCCAATTACGGTAGGCCGCGATAAATCGATTCAGTTAATAAAGGATTATAACAAAGGTGATAAGACCATTGGTGTTGTTGCTCAAATAAGTGACGATACGGAGGAGCCCACCGGGGTCGACCTATACAACATAGGAACAGTTGCCCATATTATAAAAATGTTGCGAATGCCGGATGGCAATACCACCATTATTATTCAGGGTAAAAAACGTTTTAAAATTCTGGAGTATGTGCAGAGTGATCCTTATCACAAAGCGCGGGTGGAGGCCTTTGATGAGGTGCACCCTCCTAAAACAGACAAGGAATTTTTGGCCATCATTCAAAATTTAAAAGAAACTTCCACTCAAATCGTAAAGATTTCGCCCAACATTCCGAGTGATGCGGGTTTTGCGATTAACAACATTGAAAGTCCCACCTTTCTTGTGAATTTCATATCCAGCAATATGAATGCAAGTACGACGGATAAGCAGACCATGCTGGAGGTTCCGGATTTAAAGGAACGCAGCCTTCTGGTTCTGGAGTACCTCAACAAAGAACTACAGATGCTGGAATTGCGGAATCAGATTCAGAACAAAACCAAAATGGATCTGGATAAGCAGCAACGTGAATATTTTTTAAATCAGCAAATCAAAACCATTCAGGAAGAACTGGGTGGAAATAATTTTGAGCAGGAAATTAATGGTTTCCGTGAAAAAGCGGCTCTTAAAAAATGGAGTACTGAGGTCCGCGATGTCTTTGAAAAACAAATCAATAAGCTGCAGCGCATGAATCCAAATGCTGCAGAGCATGGCATACAGACGAATTACGTGGAGCTCTTACTGGAACTGCCTTGGGATGAAGTCACGACGGATAACTTTGACCTGAAGCATGCACAAACAATTCTGGATGAAGATCATTTTGGTCTGGAAAAAGTAAAAGAGCGTATCATTGAACACCTGGCTGTTTTAAAACTCAAGGGTAACCTGAAATCCCCAATCATTTGTCTATATGGTCCTCCGGGCGTGGGCAAGACCTCACTTGGAAAAAGTGTTGCCAAGGCCCTCAACCGAAAATATGTCCGCATGAGTCTGGGCGGCTTAAAAGACGAAAGTGAAATCCGCGGTCACCGCAAAACCTATATTGGTGCGATGCCGGGCCGTATCATTCAAAATCTAAAAAAAGTACAAACCTCTAATCCTGTTTTTATACTGGATGAAATTGATAAAGTTGGAAGCGATTACCATGGTGATCCCTCTTCTGCCTTATTGGAGGTATTGGACCCAGAGCAGAATTCAAGCTTTTACGATAATTTCCTTGAACTGGATTATGACCTCAGCAAGGTCATGTTTATTGCCACCTGCAACAATCTCAATGCCATTCAGCCTGCCCTGCGCGACCGGATGGAAATTATTGAAGTGAATGGTTATACGGTGGAAGAAAAGATGGAGATTGCAAAGCGCCATCTCCTTCCGAAACAAATTGAAGAAAGTGGTTTAAAGAAATCACAACTGAAAATTTCGGATAAGGTGCTGGAGTATATCATTGAGACTTACACAGCGGAAAGTGGTGTCCGTAATCTCGAAAAGAAGATCTCTAAAGTAGCGCGCAACATGGCGGTGCATATTGCACGCGAAGAGCTAATGCCAAAAATTACAGAAGACTTGGTGTTAAAAATACTGGGACCCTCTCACATTAAAGACAAATACCAGGGGAATGACATTGCTGGCGTGGTAACCGGTCTGGCCTGGACCCAGGTTGGTGGCGACATTCTTTTCATCGAATCCTCACTGAGCAAAGGAAAAGGCGGTAAACTGACCTTAACCGGGAATCTAGGGGACGTGATGAAAGAAAGTGCGACCTTGGCGCTGGAGTACCTGAAAGCACATCCTTATCTCATCGATGCGGATTCCGCCTCTTTTGAGGAGCACAATATACATATTCACGTGCCGGAAGGCGCCACACCAAAAGATGGGCCAAGCGCTGGTATTGCCATGCTGACAAGTCTGGCCTCTGCCTTCACACGCCGCAAGGTGAAAAAAGCGCTGGCCATGACCGGCGAGATTACCTTGCGTGGAAAAGTGCTACCTGTTGGTGGCATTAAAGAAAAACTGCTGGCGGCAAAACGGGCGGGGATAAAAGAAGTGATTCTCTGTGTGGACAATAAAAAAGATGTGGAGGATATTAAACCGGATTATCTGAAAGGCTTGACCTTTCACTACGTTACGCAAATGGAGGATGTCCTGAAAATTGCACTGTTGCGCGAAAAAGTAAAATAAATGCAGTAGTGTTCCGTTAACTGTCCGAAGAATCGCTACCTGTGTGCTTCGGACAGTTTTTTTTTGTTCTTTCCTAAACTACAATTCCCTTCAAACAAAACGCAATGTTGCGTGTTAAAAAGAGAGTATGAAAAAAGTATATCACCTTCCCGCCTGCAGTACCTGTGCGCGTATTGTTTCCCAACTGGACTTAGCCGATAAAAAATTCAGCTTTCAGGACATTAAGACTGACCGCATTACAAAAGAGCAGATTGAGGCGTTAAAAGACCTCGCGGGGTCCTACGAGGCCCTGTTTAGCCGTGTGGCGCTCAAATACAAGACCCTTGATCCGAAGCCAACCACAGAAGCCGAGTACAAAAAACTGATCCTGGAAGAGTATACTTTTCTCAAGCGTCCCGTTATTGTTGCGGGAAAAGCAATCTTTATTGGTAACGCAAAAAAGACGGTGGAAGCAGCGGCAACGCTCCTCTCCAAATAAGATTTACTCTTCTACATATACCCGCATGCGCACATCGGTGAGGGGACGGTCTTTTTTCCCAGTCGGAACGAGGGCAATCTCGTTAACCACTTCCAGACCGGAAACCACTTCGCCGAAAACGGTGTACTTGCCATCCAGATGGGGTGTTCCGCCAATATTTGCGTAGGCCTCCAACGTTTTGGGCCGGTAATGAAACTCCGGTTTACGTTTATAAATGCCGCGCGCAATCGTTTCGATTCGTTTTTCAATGACGAGTGCACTATCGGCCAGTCCCTGTTTCTTCATCTGATTGTATTGAAGCTTCAGGTACGCACCTTGTTCGCTTTTAAGAAATTCACGCATACAACTGAGATAGTAAGCATTATTGATCCGGTCCTCAATCTTTTTCATGTCCTCGGCTGTCCTTTTTTTCCCCACAACAATGTAAAACTGCGAGGCACTGGAGTTTTGTGCCGGATTAATATCGTCTGATTCTCTTGCGGCGCAGAGACGGCCGGTAAGGTGGATGAGATTCGGATTAAATTCCGGCTTCACGGTATACCCTAAATCCCCCTCGCCCAAACTATCTTCTGCCGAAGCATACCGACTTTTGGGATCGCCTCCTTGAATCATAAATCCCGCAATAACGCGGTGGAAAAGTAAGGAATCCAGTATTTTTTCCTTGGCAATTCTTAAAAAATTCTCTTTGTGCCCCGGTGTTTCTTCAAATAACTTTAGACGAATGGTCCCGTAATTGGTCTCAATCACCACCGTCTCTTTACTTAATGTCTGAGCCCGGCAGACCGAAAATAAAAAACACAAAATACTGACGCGGTAAATAAACTTTTGCATGTGAAAGTAATTTTCTATATTTGTTAGGATAAGGTTAGCGGTAAATTACCGCTATTAAAATAGTTGGTCGCGAGCACGCCCTATTTTGATACAAACATATACTATTTTGTAGATAAGATGAAACAATTTGTTCTCCTACTTTCAGGATTTATACTTTCCAGTTTTTTGTTTGTCGGCACTTCCTGTCAGAAGGATACCGAATGTAAAGCCCGCGTAATTTGTCATGACAGTGCTGGCGCGGCGGTCAGCAATGCCAGTGTGTTACTATATGCCGTTGTAAAAGACCCGACCGACCCCAAGGGGCAGGCGACCTATACAGCGGATGTGAAAGCGACCGGCAGCAGCGATGCCAGTGGTCAGGTATCCTTTGTCTTTAAACTTCCGGCTATCTATGATATTCGTGCGACGACCACTGTGGGAACCAGGACCTTTGTAGGCACAGGTATCATTAAACTGGAAGAAGGCAAGTCAGTAGAAAAAACGGTGACATTAAAATAAAATCTAATTTTTTGTCTAGTCAACATTTGCTCGTAAAAAGAAAAACAAACGCCACCTTTTTGGTGTTTGCACTCCTTTCAATCAGTATCCTGGGATGCCTTTCCGGCTGCGGTGAAGGTATTTTATCCCGTTCTAAAGAGGAAGGTATTTTGGAGTTCGATACCAGAGGAGTCGACCCGAAGCATCCCCTGTATATTTTGGCCCCCTCTAGCGCGACCATGAAATTTAAGGGGGACAAATTCGCCATTGAAATGAGCATCATGGGCCTCTTCAATACTACCATTTTAGCGGACAATGCAAAAAAAACGGTAGCTCAAACGGTTAAATTTCTAGACATTAAACAAGCCTGTATAGACGAGGAAGCGGCCCTAGTGGTAGAAAATGCTGCGAATGAATTGCAGATTGAAGAGACTGAGGAAACAAAAGACATCCTTGGTTTTAAATGCTATAAAGCGAAAGTCAGAAGGAAAGCTAAGCCTTCTGTAGCCTACAATGTTTGGTACACAAAAGAACTTGGTAAAGAAAATTGCAATGCCCTTACGCCTTATCATCAGATTAAAGGACTGCTGATGGATTACCGTGTAGAGCGCATGGGCATGGAGCTACACTTTGTCGCAAAGAAATTCACGCCGGAAGCCTTGACGGACAATACGTTCGAATTACCTGCATCCATGAAAATTGTGAGTCGCGCTGAAATGGAAAAACTGTTAAAAGACCTTCAGTAAAAAGCGGCTTAGTGCTGCATTTTTTTTAATTTTATCTAAAAACAAAGTACATGAAAATATTCACACCCTTATTCGTCTTCCTTTGCCTCTTCACCTTTTCTGCCGGAGCGCAGGAAAACTACACCATCAAAATGGCTATGCGCATGGAAGGTCTTCCCCCGGAAATGGCAGCCATGGGAGAAATGGAAATTACCAATTACATCAAGGGCGATAAACTAAAATCAGAAACCATTGGAATGATGGGGGGAAGAACGCTGCTAATTGACGGTGAAAAAATGACCAGTCTGAACGACCGGATGGGCAATAAAACAGGTTATACAGCGACCCGTGCGGAGCTGGACGAGGCGGATAAAATCAAGAACAATCCAAAACCAACATTAAGTTATACCTCGGAGAAAAAAACCATTGCCGGCTACGAATGCACCAAGGTTGTGGTGACCACCCTGCGTGAAAAAGAAGAGATGAAAAGTATTCTCTGGGTAACTGATAAGTTAAACATCAAGAATAATAGTTTAATGCGTGCACAAGGGGGAAAAGACGGACTCGATCTAAGTGAGTTAAAAGGCTATCCCCTGGCCATGGAAATGAACCAATCGATGAATGGCCAGAACCTTCAAATGATTATGACCGCTACCAGCGTGACTGCAGGACCCATAGATGAGGCCATCTTTCAATTGAACACCGAGGGTTACCGGATGATGACTTATAAAGAAATGATAAGCCGTCAGTCCCAAGCGGGACCTCGCTAAACAGGGAGACGGTTGCGAATTTTCGGCTTGCAGTAAAGTAATAAGGCCTTCGCTTTTAGTGATAAGACCGAGAACTGCTCTAATTCAATTCCTCCTCCACAAAATGAATCTGATGTTCTTCCAATTCCTTGAGCAGGGGTTTATAAATCTCCGGACGGATTGGAATCTGTAAACCACGGAGGTCAAATTCTCCAGTTATAAAATTCTTGACGGTGATTGCTAGCGGAAGACCTACTGTTAAGGCCATTGCCGTATGCTGCTCATTTTGCCCCTCTAATACGAGACTACTGTGAAGTCGCTTCACCCCTGCTTGCCCCGGCTCCTCATATTCAAACTGATGTTGCATAACAATGAGGTCACGATCGCCGCTTCGTAATAACCATTTTTCTTCGAGAAGCGCTTGCAGCAATTGTGCTGGACTACCTTCTGCCAGTGTAATGGGCCGCTCATTAAACAGTTCAAGATAATCAAACAAGGCTTCCGTTTCTTTGGTCCAGGCCTGTCCCATCAACTGTCTCAGACCCTCACGCACATCGGTGGGATAGCCCGGAAGAAAAGCGCGGAGCAGTCCTGTGTAAGTTAAGCGATTGGCCTGCGCAATGCGCGAACTATCATCGGTTAGTCCCAATTGCACAAAAACATTCCATGCTGCGCAGTAGCCGGACTGCCGTAAGGTACCGCGAAGCATGGTCTGAACGCCTGTCAATCCATAGATATCGATATAACTGATACTGTCGCGATTGGCATAGGCATCAAAACTTCCGTACTTCTCGGTTTTGATGCGGTCTGTTTGCAGGAATAAGCGGTTGTAGGGAAT
>CALPON020000067.1 GCA_943325195.2 Sphingobacterium thalpophilum
CTGCGCGGTAATTTTCGGGGCGACTCCCTCTACCCTGGCATCTTTTCTCAAAGTTTGTAAGATGGCATCGCTGTTGCGGATCTGTTGCAGGTCCCGATGGGGCTTGACAGAGGTTACAAAATTATAGGTGGTGCTGTATTCCTTTGACAGGTCCGCTGGCTGTCGCTCACTGGGCTGAATCTCATTATAGAGTCGGATGTGCGGCGTTCTGTTGATGACCAGTCCATCGAGCATCGCATTAAGTCCCCCCATAAAACTCAGCAAGGTGATGAACATGGTGATACTAAACGTCACTCCCACCGCGGCTACAAGTGTCTGTTTCCATCTTGCGAAGACCAGAGATGAAGAAATATCACGTAATAAGCGGAAGGTCATTTTTTTGGTTTGAGGAGTTTATCACTAATCTGTAAACCGTTGAGCACCTCAATCATTCTGTAATCCTTTAGCCCGGTCTTGATTCGGTGTTCTTTGCCATCCGCAAGCAGAACTGTACTGTCATTTACCAAGCAATTTCGAGGAATTAATAAAGCTTTGTTTTTTTCTTTCAGAATGAGATTGGCTTCAAAGGTCACATTTGGAAGCAGCAGAGGCGGTGCCTTCACAAATTCCGCTTCTGCAAGAAAGGTCTTGGAGCGTTCATTCATGATTGGATAAATCTTAGTCAGGCGGGCTTCAAACACCTGATCTCGGTAGCTGTCTAGACTCACTAGGACCTTCAGCCCCGTATGAATTTTAAAGATATCGTATTCATCAATCTGCATCTCCAGAATAAAATGGCCGACCTCCCCGATGATTGCCAGTGGGGTTTGGGGACTAATAATTTCACCCTTTTCCCGAAACAATTCATAAACAATGCCGTCGATTTCACTTTTTAAAATATAATCACTTTCGATGGTGGAAGAAATTTCAAGATTCCGCAAAGACTGACTGGCGCTAAGTTGTAACTGTCGGCGAAGATCTTCCGCACGCACTTTCGCTGAATAATAAGAAGCACGTGAGGCCATCACTGCTAATTCACGCTGTTCCAATTCCACTTTGGTGCCAATTTGCTGAGCATCTAATTTTCTTTGACGCGCAAAGAGAAGCGAGTCATTTTTCAATTTATTAAGCGCAAGGTCCACCTGTAGCTTCGCCTCATAGAGCTGACCCTTATTCGCCTTAAGGTCTGCATATCGGGCTGTCAGTTCCGCATTTTGTCTGTTGAGTAACTGCGCCTGATTAAAAATCTTAAGTAATGCCTGACCTTTACTGACGGTATCACCCGCCTTTACAAAAAGTTCAGTCAAAATACCGTTGGCGCTGGCGAAGGCCTGATATTGCCGTCCCGCCTTAATAAGGCCTGAGGCATAAACAGATTCGGTGATGGGCCTTTCAACAGGCGCCACGGTTTCGCCTTTACTTTTACAGCCGAGCGCAAAAAAAAGAGGAAAAAAATAGACGATTGGCCGCATGAACAAATAAGATAAACCGGGTTTTAAAACTTAACATAGGCGATAATCAGTTGTAAACCGGCTCAAAGCCAAAGGTCGGCCATATTTTGTATCCATAGAAATCCCTTCTGCATGAGCGGCAATTCTGTCGCCAATCACCCTGCTCTTGTCGCCACGAGACACTCATAAACCAGAAGATAGTTTGTAAATTTGAGATTCAGAATCTCTTTATGACTATTTCGACACAGCAAAAGATTGTCCCTTTTTTATGGTTCGATCACCAAGCAGAAGAAGCGGCAAAGCGCTACACTACTATTTTTCCTAACAGCCGAATTACCAGTATCCGTCATTATCCCGCGCGAGAGGCTGGTGCTGAGCCGCTGGTGATGTCCGTCAACTTTGAATTACAGAATCAGTTATTTTACGGCTTCAATGGTGGACCGCATTTTCAGTTCACCTCCGCCATTTCTTTTTTCGTGAATTGTGATGATCAAGCAGAAGTGGACCATTACTGGGACCACTTGCTGGAGGGAGGACGCGCGGAACGTTGCGGCTGGCTGCGAGACGCCTTTGGTGTTTCTTGGCAGATTATTCCGCGTCAACTTGGACAGTACCTGAATCACCAAGACCCCGAAAAAGCGCAAAGGGCGCTACAGGCCATGTTAAAGATGGAGAAAATAATTATTAAAGACCTGGATTGACGTGAATGAAAAAAGTGCTAACCCTTGAAGAATATGCAAAACAACTAGACCCTAAAAGCCGGGCAGTTCTGCAGCAATTAAGAAAACTAGTGCTTGAGACCGTACCGCAAAGCAGCGAAAAAATAAGTTACGGCATGCCGGCCTTTGAGTATAAAGGAACACTCATGTACTTTGCTGTATGGAAAGCGCATTATGGAATTTATCCGTTTCCCTCCGCTATCCTTCACTTTGAAGATGTACTCCAAAAATATTATACCAGTAAAGGCTGTATTCAATTACCAAAAGGAGAAGCACTGCCCGTAAAATTAATCCGTAATCTGCTACTTTTTCGACTTAAAGAAAATGTAATTAAAGAAGAACTGAAACAAAAGAATAAAACAAACAAGATAAAATCAAAAAACGAATTTACGGAAGACTCTGAGAAGTGAGCAAGCACAAGAAGGACATCAGATAAGTGATGAGGATTTTTTGACTGTACTTTCCTTTTAATTTAAAGACGCTGCTTTATCTCGGTAGTGAAATAAATTGGAGGAGACTATAGTCATAACCAATGGACCATTGCCGATGTGATTAGGAACCTTCGGCTTTCTTTCAGGGTCGAAAAAAAACAGCTGGTCAGCTCTACAATTCAAATTAAGATTCTTTAAAGGGGAAATTCAATTTCTGCTGTTTGCAAAACCTCCTTATCACCAAAATCGAGAACAGCCATGCCGGAGTATTTTCCCTTTTCCAGTTCTTTTGGCAAATCAAAGCGAATCTCTGTAGAGTAGCCTGGTAGGACACCAAACTGTTTTACTTTTAATTTCGTTTGCTTTCCGGTGACGAGGTTGGTAAGTTCAATGTAATACAAGCAGTAGCCGATGCCATCGCCTGTATTTTTGGCTAGCATCACTAAACTATTTGTATTTTTATTTTCCGGCGCCCCTTTTTCAAATCGTAGTTTCATGATTTCGACACTGTTGACAATGACATTAAGGGGGTTCTGGTAAACTTTGATTCCGAAACCGATACCAGCATAAATACCCAGTCCAATTGTGCTTTTGTCGGGATTGGGGACTTCCATTTTCTCACGGTCACGCACTTCATCGACGATCAAGGTGGTCCACATCGCAATCGCCGTCGAGTCACCCGCGGGAATATTTGCAATAACTTCCACAACTTTAGAAGCACCCGGGTCCAATTCTACATATGCGGGTGACACTGCCAAGTATTTCGAAAGAGCATGGCGGTATTTCTGTGAAATTGCAATTTCCTTTTTTCCCTCCACATCCATGCCGACATCTTGAAAGGAAATCTGAAAGCGGTATTTGCGCTTGGAATCGTTTGTGATTTTCAGCGTTTTTTTCTGGGGGCTCCCCGGCTTTGCATTAAAGCGCATGGTCGAGGGGCTCACCGCTACACCTCCAGCTGGTGAAACATCTTCCTGAGCAAGGACGAAGGTTTGGATAATAAAAAGCGTAAAGAAAATAAGCCACTTTGTTTTCATGCCGTATAAGAATTTAATTTTAGTTTATTAATCAATTTGAATAAGTTCAACGTCGAAGATTAAAGTTGTATTGGGTGGAATGCCCGATTTTGGAACCCCTGCTGCGCCATAGGCGAGTCCGGGTGGAATGATAATCTTCCTGGCCTCCCCCAACAGCATCCCTTTTGTTCCGAGTTCAAAACCAGGAATAACCTGAGAGCGCTCCCTTTCAAAGACAAGCAATCGGCCAGATTCACGACTAGCATCAAAAATTACATTGCGGCCAGCAGCATCCAGGTAATAGCCGGTATAGGCAAAGCTCAACTTCTTCCCAGCTGCCACTGCAGGGCCATCACCCGTTCTTACTCTGAAGTATTTAACTTCCTGCCCGGCATCTAATATTTCGGTCCCCTCTGTTTTAAAGAAGGGATAAGGAAGAACGTCCAATATTTCCACATCATGATAAAAGCGGTTAACGGGGGTATCTCGAATGTTTCCCGTTTCTTCAGAGGCCGGTACAATAATTGTTGCCCGCTCCCCTTTACGTAAATAAGGTAAGCCCAGATTAAGTCCCATATTTTTTACAGGTGCACCAGCGCGAAGCGTCACGGCTTCCCCAGCTTCAAGACTGCTATTCAATAGTAGTTTATGACCTGCAACATCTACCCGATAGGTTATGCAGTTAAGTTTCACCACCTGATCAGCGGAGATAAATTGACCACTTGTCGTCTTTTGTTTTATAATTTTTAATTGCTTAAAGCCATAAATCGTATCCTTTATCGGCTCAGAAAAGAAAGGACTGTAGGCATTACAAAGTTCAATATCGAAATACAAGGTAGAATTAGGCGGGATGCTGCCCTTCTTTTTATCCCCAAACCCTAGCTGGGGAGCCATCTCAAAGGTTGCCTTTTCCCCCACCCGCATCGTGGCTAGCCCTTTTTCTAGACCTGGCAGCATGCGGCCCGTGCCGAGTTGAAAAATAGCCTTGGCGCTATTTGTAAGTGAGGATTCAAAAATTCGGCGATGTCCTTGCTCGTCTTTTATATACCCTGTGAAATTCATGTTTAACATGCAGAATGGCTCAACAGCTGCACCTTTGTCAGCCGGCTTTACAAGAAACTTGCTCAAACCACTATCAAGACTACTTCTCTTGCTTTTACTCAGATCAAAAAAAGCTTCCTGTTGCGCGAGCACGCGGACTGAAAAAAGCAGCGTGGCATTTGCAGGAATTCTTCCCGTCTTTTTCGCGCCGAAGCCCAAAGTAGAGGGAATACGAAAAATAGCGCTATCACCAACATGGAGCAGCAGAAGGCCTTCATCCCAGCCTCTTAAACCCTCGGCTTCACCGACAATAAAGGCGTAGGGTGCAGCAACAGGACTGGCATCAAATAAGGCGGTGTCTTGATTAATACGCGTGCTGTACCGGAGAAATAAACGGTGGCCGGCTTTTACCGCCTCTCCTTTACCTTTGGAAATTAGGCGGTATTCAAGTCCGGTGGGGGTGGTTTTGAATGTCTGGCCGCGAGATGGCAGCACCAATAAAAACATCAAGAGAAGGGCCAGTGCTACTTTACAAAAAAATTGAAGCATCGAAAACAGGGATAGCATGGTACATCATTAATTTTTCTTATTCAACTTAGCTGGCGGCTCTTCAGAAGTGTTTTTATTCTCTTCAATTACAGCCCCGTTTTCATCAAACCGTTTAGATTTAATTCTCCGCTTTCGTTCTACAATGTAAAAGGTGTGATAAAAACTCTCCATTCCGCCGGAAAGCAAAACCTGAATATCGTTTTGCGCCAATTCAAAATCGGTACTCAAGATCGTCTCGTCAAAGCGGAGTGTATAGGATCCATAAGGCAAGTAAAAATTAAAATCTCCACGCTGATCGGTTAGCGTGGTGAGCATATGACCTGTACTATCCAATACAAATATTTTAATACGGGATATGTCGAGTTTTCCATTCATTCCTGCACTGAATTTTTCGCGGCTCATCTCCACATTTCCCATGATTTGAACGCCCCGTGTAAATGGAATTAAGTTGAGTGTGGGTCCCGTCAAATCTATGCTATCTGTGTAAACAGGAAACCAGGCACCAAGATTGTCAAGCGAAAAAACCTGCAAGCGGTAACGGCCAAGCGCGACATTTTGAAAACTAAGATCCCCATTCAAATCCGTCTGGGCTTCGAACTCATTTAGTCGCACAATCACATTTTCAAGTGCAGACTCTTCTTTATCAAATTGTCTGTTTCCATTCACATCCATAAAAACTTTAAAAGCAGCATTCGTGAATTTTTTCTTGTATAATTTTTTAGGGAGTGGGATGCCAAAATCTTTTTTCACCCCAATACCAAACTGAAGGCTGAAATTCTTCTGAAGGGAGCTGCCGTTCTCTTTTTCGTATTTGGTTTTTGCTGCAGGGTCATACACAAAACGAATACTCTCGGCCACATTATAGTTTACATTAAAATTGAAGTTAAACCGCCAGCCATTCTGAGCGTAATAAAAAACTTGCGTAAATAAACTGGTGGTTTGCCGCATGTTAATGTAAACGTAATTGTAACTGGCGGTATTTTCAAGTATAAAATGTTTGTTCCGGAACTGATACTGATTGCCGACGGAGAGAAAGAGGATCTGACTATACCGTGCCTGTCGGCTCAAGGTACTTAGGACATCGAACTGCGACTGCGGTCCGTAAAAGTATCTTGCATTCACATTCCAGGTTCTGCAGGTTATAAAAGAATTAATTTGAGCGGTAAAAAAAGTGCCATAAATCGGATGAGAGAGTAAACGGTTAAAGCCTCCTCGCAAGGTGAGTCCCATTCTGAAATTAGCGGCTTGTTCAGCGGCAGTCAGATTCAGTTGAAGCCCCTCACTAAGCAAGCGTTGCGAAAAATACTCACTGTAATTCATGTAAAATCCGGGGATGAGCATTGTTTTTCGCTTTTTGACGGAATAAAAGAAAACCAGGTTGCTTAATAAAGTGTTGCGCTGGTAGGAACTGCTCAATGGCGAGAAAATAGGATTATTAAAATAATTATGCTGTGATTGAATGGTGATTAGCTTTTTTACGCGAAAAGAATTGTAAAGTCCCGCATTAAAAAGTGGTTTATTTTGAATGGAATCAACCCCTGTTAGAAAAGCGGGCAGTTTATGGTACTGCGCCTGAATTCTAGTGCTCGCCTCTTGCTTAAAATAATTGATACTATAATTCGCAGCCACTAAAAAACCGGAGCTGTTTTGAGATTTGTAAGTATAATTCTCAAGGCTGGCTTGAATGCCGATGCTTTGAAATCGGTTAAGAGGAGTGCTTATACCCCCACTCACTAAGTTTGAGCGGTAGAGTGCAGAGTTGTTGGAAATGGCAAAGCCCAGTCCACCGAGAATACGACGGTAACGAACGGAATAACCAATATTTAAATTAGCGGCCTTCAACTTACCAAACTCCCCACGGTTATTTGAATACGAAATACCGACCTGATGCCCTGGCTTGACCACATAGATGGCAGCTAAGCCAGGGCCGTTGTTCCCTAAATTGCGCACCTGTGGCAGATTGAGTTGGACTCCCGTGCCGATTTGCACTGAACCTCGGTCATGAAAATATCCCAATTGTGCGAATGCACTTCTGAAGCTTTGATTTGACTGTTGATAATAGGCTAAGGAATTCTGAAAAAAGTAGGTGGCGTAAGATTTCTCATCGATTGTTTTGCGGCCGTTCATCATCAGATTGACGAAGGGCTGCTGATTAAAAAGCTGGCTAACATTCGCTAAGACACTCAGCGGCAAAGCATCAACATCAAAGGGATTGACTTTTTTGACCGATGTTAGTTTCACGAAGTCCACCGTTTTACCGATTCTCGTTTTCTGATTCAGATTATCCATGGCAATGGACTGACCGGGTGTGGGCTCTATGGCTTTCAAAAAAACGGTATGCCTTCTCGCCCTTTCAGTCGGGTCAAATTCATAACTCCAGCAATCCAAACGCTTGCGATTTCGGACTTCAGTTAAAAGCGTCAGACCAAAGGGCAATAAACTGTCCGAATAGGGCTTAAGAGACACTTCGCGATAGTTTTTTTTCAGAAATTTTCCAAGCGAATCCGTTAATATCACGTCCTCCCCGCGCTTGAACAAGGAGAGTACAATGTCCTGCCGTTCATTGCCATCATTAATCAGTTCCACGCTGAACGGCATAAACACTTTGTCATTCGGATAGTAGATGCGGCTACCCGGGTGAATTTCCATTTTCATGTTGGTGAGCCGAGGCTTGCCAGCCATAAAGGAGGCGGTAAGCATTTGTCCGGTTTCAATCACGGACAAAATAGCGGAAATACTGTAGCGCACGCCACCCCTGGCACGGAGTGAACTGCCGATGAGTCTTACAGGCAGAAAAATACTGTCATTTTCGCCAAGGGTCCAAATTTTTTCTATGTTCGTCAGACTCTTCCAGCCACCCGGAACGGTCACCTTGAATTTAAAAGAGAGGGGCCTTTTTCCACGGTTACAGACCTTCAGTACATTGCTAACCGCAGTGATTTCCGAATATTCCACATCAGCAACTTCAAAAGAACAGGACATGGCTTGAAATGGCTTCACCTCCGTTTGAGCGCCGGCAAAATTGGAGCCGCATAAAAACAACAATAACCAGACAAAGCTGGTCATGCGCGCAGAGAGATATGTGGGAAACCTGTTCGTCACGCTATAGCATTTCAGACAAGCAGTAGACTATTTTTAGATTATATCGTCCGGGTCTTAGATTTAAGCCCGGCTGAATTCGGTAATCGATGGTAAAACTATATTCACTGTAATTAGTCAGGTAGGAGCCTGCTGCATTAGTGGGCAACAAAGTATTGCAAGTGCCCGGCAGATTCAGGCCTAGGTCACTAATTATTCGCAAGGATGCACCAGAGGTTACGGGTGAGAAAGTTTGCCACTGACCTGAATTGGCGGGCGTTCCGCAAGCATTGGTCACGCGCACTTCTATCAAATCGAGCTCAGGCACCGTGCCACCACTTGCCCCGTAGTTGGTTAAAGCAGTCCATTCATCCGGAGCAGCCGAACCGCCCATGTTATAAACGTACATAATAAGATTCCATTTACAGGTCAAGCCGGAATTATTTACCGCTTTGACTCGAAGAATAGTCGAGCCACTCATTTGTAAACCTGCATTTATCCGACTAAATGAATCAAAACTAAATTCAACATTTGGGGTGTTGCTGATCAGCATTTGTGAGAGAACAGGGTCACAATTGGCAGCGCCGCCAGATGGGCCGGGGCATTGTGCATTAAGACCAAATGAAGATAGGCCAGTAAGAAAAAACAGGAAATGTAAACTGCGCTTCATTTGAGAAATAAAACAAGGAAGCCGAGCTCCCCTGTTTTATCGTTAAGAAATTTAATTTTCTACAAGAACGTATTTCACGTTCATAGTGTAAACCCCCGGCTGAGCATAAGCAGGTGCTACAAGCGCAGCAGTGATGCCGGCATTAGATGCTGCATTCGGAAAAACAGCAGGTAAGCCCGGTACAATGCGGTAATCAATACTATAATAATAGTTACTTCTTGAACCAACCAGAGCCCCCTGAAGAACCATGTAGGTTCCACCTGGTACAAATGCAGTTGCAACTGAAGTGTTACCCCCTGCTATATACTTGTTACCATCAACTGGTGCAACGTAAGGCGTAACACTGGTGTAAATATTGTTACGTCCGGTAGTAATCGGACTTACGAGAAAGGAAGAGTTATAGTCAGCGAAGGCAGTGGCAGCACCTGGGAAAGGATTGGCCTTGTCTTGGCGAAGTTCTAACAATGAGCAAGGCAAAGTACCTGTTGCATTCAGGGAAGTACCTGATCCATATTCTACCTGCTGATCCCAATTTAAACCGCCTGAAGCATATCCAACAGCATATAAATCCCAACCTACCGTGGAACTTACTTTCAGCTGGGTAACTCCATACTGGGTAATACCACCTACATACTCAGCAATATCGTCAAACACAAAATCAATGTTCTGTGGTCCAGTCATGTCTAACTGAAGGATCGGCTGAAGATCCATGGTGATGGTGACGTTTTTTTCGTCAACTAATTGTGCTTTTGCACTCTGTGCGCCCAGAATAGCTGAAATTACTGCGCAGCTTAGGATTACTTTTTTCATTTTTTTACTTTGGTTTAATTAATTTTGTTTAGCATCAACTTTTGTCTTGAACCATAAAATAATTTAGAGGAATTGTTAATTTATTCCTTTTCCATTACAAATGGGGGGACTTAAACAAAGGTATTTTTTCATTTTGGACCTTGTCTAAGTGTATTTATTAATTCAACTAGTGCTTTTATTTATAAATCACATTTTTTAAGTATTCCGCGCATTTCTACTTCCTTTCATTCAGTATATTCCCCAACACCTCTCTTCGCATAGGAAAGTCCCTACATTCGGACCAAGGTGCTGGGATGGCTGAGCTAAAAAATTAACTTTGTTTGACCGTGCTATTGCTTGTTTTTAGGGTGATTGCCCCCTTAAACAAGCAAAAACGAAGGCACCAGAACTTAGCTATGATTCGTATTTATTTAGTAGAAGACCACCAGATTGTGCGCGAAGGCATAAAAAGCCTCCTTCAGCCTAATGCAGGTTTTGAGGTCCTGGGCGAAACGGCCACTGCTGAAAACCTAGTCCTAGAGCTGGAAAGCAAATCTCCGGACCTTGTCATCACCGACATCACCCTGCCTGGAATGGACGGCATTGCCCTAACAAGACTGCTTAAAAAAAGGCAGCCCAGCATTCGTGTCCTCATCGTCAGCATGCACGCTGATGAGAAACTAATCACCAGCAGTCTGGAAGCTGGCGCAGACGGCTATTTATTGAAAGACTTTCGTAATGATGAACTTCTCATCGCTATTGATAAAATCATGCTGGGTGATAAATTCCTGAGTCGGGGCGCTTCTGAGGTACTTACGCAAAACATTCTACAGAAGGTCTCTGAAACTAGCTCAGCCAAAGTGACCATCAGCCCTCGCGAAAAACAAATCATCGAGTTCATCAGTCTGGGACTTAATAACAAAGAAATTGCAGAAAAAATACTCCTGAGCACCAGTACCGTGGACGCACACCGCTACAACATCCTCAAAAAGCTGGAAGTAAAAAATACGGCGGAAATGATCACCAAAGCAATTAAACTAAAAATCCTGATCTTGCGTTAAGTCCATTTTTCTCAATTTTTTTAGGACCTAGTCCCAAGTACTTACCTTTATCCCCTCAAGTCTCGCACATGTCAGATAACGACCTTGTCACAGAAATAGAAAAAGAAGTAAAAGTTCTTGAAAGTGAAGAACGACAAACCATTGTGCATTGCCGTGTCAGTGATGATTATGCTTACCGCATCTGGCCCAGTACTTTTCTCATCGAAAAAGAAAGTGGCCGCCGAGCGGCTTTAATAACGGCTTTTAATATCAGCTTTGCACCGCAGTGGACATTGAATGATGGCAAAGGTTTTACCCTCATTTTTCAGGGCCTCAGTAAAGGCTGCCAGTTGTTTGATCTGGTAGAGGAAATTCCTCAAGAAGGCGGCTTCGCAGTCAGGGGCCTTCTGCGTAATTCAAGCGATGTGTATCAGGTGCATTTCTGATTTTTGAATTAATTTTTTTAGAATCGTTTTCCATTGTTTGTTTAGACTTATAGAAACAGTAAAATCTATACTGGTAATGTAGGAAATGGGAATGACCAGATACTCAGCCATCTTAAAGACTGTCTGATTACGCGACCATCACCGTAGAAAAAACCACCTTAAAAAAATAGCCTTAATGCTGTTTTCCTTTTTCCTGCAGCAAAGCAAAAGCCTCTGACCAGGTTGGCACTTGTTCGGACGCATAGCCGTAGGTTCTGCCGACGGCAATCTTATGAAAAGACTTCATAGCTTTGAGATGCACACCGCTTCGCATAAAATTCAGCATGTGTTCGCGACTTTCCCAAGCGGTGAGTGTGCATTGAAAACCCTCCAACTTTTTGACCTCACAAAAAAGATTACCTTCCGCGGTTTCGGCTTGGCGGAACGAAGGCAGAGCAAAACCCCAGAAGCGGATCGTGCTCAAAAAACTTTTTGGCTTAAGGCCGGTGATTGAAATGTGCATGAACGAAGATAAGAAGATTGTAGACTAAAAAAAACTGTTGCAAGGAACTGAATTTTCCTGCACTACTTAATATAAACAAGGATTGTCAGCTTCCTACCAACTATTGAATGATCTAAGCCAAAACTGAATCCGAAAATTAAGTTTACAACAAAAGAAATTCCGCTACTTGTGTCTGAACCAGCAATCGTTTCGATGGTTTTCGTACTGTTTAAAAACCGTATTGACTGGTGCGCCATGAATCAATTGCTGATTGAAGGCTTTGCGTGATAGATAATTAAATGCACCCATATCGCCAGTGTACGCCGTTTTGTTATCGCGATTAGCATCTTGGTGAATTGTACAGAGCTGTTGTAAAAATTCCAAGATCAAGGAAGCAGCCCCCCCAATAATGCCACAATTCAACAAGGTCTCGTCTGCAAAAGTACTTTCATAAACCGCATAATCGGCTATGTTTTTACGTAAGTTCTCGGCATGCGCCAGCATCCAATCGTTTTGCAATTTTTTGGGTTCGTCTCCACAAAAAAGGCTCGTCGGATTTTCAGTAAAAAGCGAATCTGTAAATGGGTTTTTAACTAGGACTACATCGGTCATGTCGGTCAGAAAAATCCCACTGACTTGTTGAATGTGCTGCTGTAAAAAATCTCTGTAGACAAAATAACGAAAGACGTTGGGATTAAATTGGGCATCATAAGCAATCTTAATGAATGAAATATTTTCATTCTCAACTGCTTTACAAGTTTCTTCGGAGAAATTATTATGAAAAATTAAACCTTTTAAATGCGCTGCTGTGATGGATTCCGCCCAATCCTTTACTAATTCGTAGGCATCGTCGGCAAGGGTTGCGTTGCGGTTCACATCGTGCACGCCAGTAATGTGACAAGCCATTACTAAATTTGTATTTGACGAAAAAAAAGGAGACTTAACAGCCACGTTTAAGCGCTGATTAAATTGTTTTTTTTGATTGTTGCACAAATACTATTTGGAATATTTCGGTGATAGACATAGGTGCGCAGGTCTAGTTTTTTCACACGAAACCGGCTGGTAGCTCGGTCGTAAAAATCAGCATCTGCTGCGAAGCCTGTTTTAAAATCAAGGCTGGTAAATACTTTTTTTCTTCCGAACAAGGTTCCAAACAAGATTACTTCGTCTAAGTGAATGAGTTTACTTAGGTCGTTCTTATCGGGTACGTAATAATCGCTATCGTCATCCACTATTGTTTCTGATGTTGAACAAATTAAGTCCAACTCATTTATTTCACTTAAGCACAATCTCAAATGATTTGGTTTGTATTGGTCGTCGCTATCAAGAATAGTGATAAATTCACCCCTACTGTATAAAACGCCGCGATTAATTGATTCCGATTGACCGCGATTGCTGTGTCGGATATAGCTAATTTTATCTTCGTTTTTTTCCACATACGCCATCAAGGATTCACGGTTATTTTCCTTGCTGCCATCGTCAATAATAATTAGCTCAAAATCTTGAAAATCCTGTTTTAGGACCGAGTCAATCGCTCTTTTCGTGTACGAAAAGTTGGTATTAAATACTGTCATTAACACCGACACTTTCACTGGATTTAACATCTTTATTTTTACGCACAGGTAAATGCGCGCGTAAAGATACCTTTTTCTTTTTAGTAAAATTAGATTAACCCACAGAAGCTATAAGCTGCTGCTTGTTTGGGGAAAATTGAGCATTCAGTTGATGTGGTGATGCCTTAAATCTTGTTAATACGCTTTTGAAACCAAGTCCCTGATGCAAGTTTTGCTGTCCCATCGTAATTTTTCAGCATACCAAAACCGATTAGGTAAAAAATCAGCACTATCGTCTTTGACTGCCCATTCGGTCACAACGCAAGCAACTGCGGCATCAGTAGAGGTCTCAACTAAAAAGAACACCATTTCCGTAAAAGCTATTTTTTGCTGCCATTTTCGCCAGATGATGCGACTGTTATGTGATTATTAAGAAAATAGAAATTAATGCATTTAGGACTTATTTCTTTCGGCGATGACTATTTTCCATACGCTATAGGCATGAAATAGTGCTATAAACAGATTACTTATAATGACGGGATTCGTGATGGTTCCAACCATAATTGGACTTAAAAGTTTGTAGAGGATTTGAATTGATAAAAGAGCCATTACAAATTTGGAATCAAATTTAAACAACAGCAGTACTGAGAAAATAAGAATTGCCAAATAAATAGAGAGCAAAATACCTTGCGCTGCGGATTCCATGCCATAAGAATCTACAGCCCAACTAGCGTTTAGAACTATACCAGAACATACAGGGATCAAAACAAGTATATTTAAGACGAGTGATATTTTTGGAAACAGCATTGCTTTCACGTTGATCGAATTGAGGAACTGACTATGGCGAAAGTAACTATTTTTTGTTTTCTATTGAACTACTTTTCGGACAATCACTTCATTGTCTAAAACAACATTCGTTGACCATATAAATTGTGCATCTTTATTTGGATCGTCGAATATGTCTGTGAAATTTGTGAATGCACTTTTTCCGTCAACACCAATGGTCGCATTACTATAGATAGTTGCATTAGGCCATGAGTCATCATCAAAGGATTTATTCATCCAATCTGTTGGCACTTTCCAATGTAAAGCAGCGTATCCAGCGCCATTTCTGACATCACTTGCATTACAGTTTGAAGATGTTCGTGTTGTCCCATTTTCCGTGATGCAACTAAAATCTTTTATCGGGGCAATATAAAAAGTTTGTGCTTTCCAATCTGCATCTGTTTTACAGACGATGTTCCCTGCCGCATCTTTAAAAACTGCAACCATACCGCCATCGCCTGGATGATATTTTTTTAATCCGTTTTTTTCACAGCCTAAGCCTAGTCGTTCTTCCCAGTCAACCAGCTTCATTGCGATTGTAAAAGGCTTTGAAACTTTAAATTTTACAATGCTAGAATTAAAGTCCGTAAAAGGTATTGCATCTTTTCCAACAGGTACACCATTTATATAGAGTTCAAAATAATTATCAGCAAAAATGTAGCCCGTAATTACTTCGCCAGCAGGGTCTATTTCAATAGTACTTGATGGATCAAAACCAGCAGTAGCTGCGGCAGAACTTTCGTATTTATTACCATCCGGATTATACAAATCAGACGCTGTTGGAAAAACTGCATTGGTGAAATTTACTTCAGCAGGTACCGTCCAGACTGTTCCATCAGAGGATGTGATTGAGCCAAGTCCAGCAATTCTAATTCCTTTTGAGTATAAGTTTTCGGTCTTGGTAGCAGCCAAGCCCTCAGTAACGGATGCCGTGCCGGTGTAGTCACCGACAACACTTTTTTTGCAGGAAAGATTTAGTGTGATCAGTCCTACCATGAGTATTAATTGATTTTTCATTTCTAAATAATGTTAAGGGGTTTAGCGTTGCCATTCAACTTATTAAATGTAATGATTTTATTAGTAACCAGATCACGTAGAAATGTTAAAATGAGTCGTAATAAATAGCTGGTGTATTTTGTTGGAATTTATTCTTCTTTGCTTATGAACTTAAGTTTAAAGCAGGATTTGCAGCAATCTATACATGATACGGTGCTCCACTGCATTTTTTTAAATCGAAAATGGCAGCTTGCTAATTAATTTAGCAGGGAATA
>CALPON020000068.1 GCA_943325195.2 Sphingobacterium thalpophilum
CAAGTACTCACACTGTGCAGGTCGTGGTGAATACTAATCCAACGGTCACGGTTATCCCTACACGCAGTGTGATTTGCAAAGGACAGACGAATACCTTGACCGCGACAGGCGCAGCTAGCGTGGTATGGCAGGGCACCTTGGGAATCACAAATGCGGTGGTTATCAAACCAAGTATTACTACGGTTTACACCTTAACAGGAACAAGTGCAGAAGGATGTACAACAACGGCTCAGGTAAGTGCGGTGGTGAGCGCCTGCAATGGTATTGCGGAGTTTAGCAACACGAGACAAATCAGGGTCTATCCAAATCCAAATAACGGGCAGTTCTCAATAAGTTCAGAATCAGCAAGCATAGTGTATTTAAGCAACGCCATCGGACAAGTCATTCAGAAACTGGAACTCAATTCTGACAATAACTTCCGCGCAGACTTGTCAGGTCTTGCAAAGGGTGTTTACTTTTTAAGCGCAGGTGAAAACCAATCCGCCAAAAAATTGATTGTCGATTAGACGCGGCCCATTGAAATGAATTGTTACAGTTGAGACCATGAAAAAAGCGCTACCTTTTTTTTACCTGATTCTGACCTTGACGCTATTAATTTCAAGCTGCGCGAGTCCGGAGTGCAGAAGTACCAATAAAATTCTCAATGAGCACTCGCCAGATGAGACGATTTATAAGGATGAACTAATTCGTCAGTTGAAGAGGGAAGAGCCTTCCCAGCTTCGGTATTGGCTGGGCGCCTACTGGATACAACGCGAAAAGGGGGCTCCGATGTCGGAGTCGATCTTGGTCCATGTTAAAGGGCGCGAAGTATGTGCCGATATGATTTTAAACATTAAGGGCTCGAAAAAAGGAATTGAACAGGTTATCGATAAACAAATGATGGGTTATAAAGGAGCGGGCTTGGAGAATCTGGAATATGATCTTATTCAGGACAGTGCGCACACTGAATTTGTATTTCGTCAGGCAAGTGGCATCATTGATTAGTAGGTTTTCGATGAGCGAAAGTCGGCGTTTAAATCTACACGGACCAGTGCTATTGACTATAGTTAAAGTTTTGGCCTGGGGAGCGGTAGCCTGTATTTCTGTTTTAATTGCCGCGATGGGTCGAGCCCTTCTTCTAACTAAAGAAAGCCATGCAGGCCTTCCTTAATAGCTGGGAGCTTCTTTATTGATGTTTTACTAGGACGATGAAGAGCAGGGCTGAACCCTCGCGGCCTTCTGCTTACAGTTGTCGCAGCTGATCTTCCAGAGCTGTGATTTTTGCCACTGCATCACTCTCCTTCTTCCTTTCACTTGTAATAATTTCCGGTTTTGCGTTCGCTACAAAACGTTCATTACTCAGTTTGACTTGAACGGATTTTAGAAAACCAAGCTGATAATCCAGTTCTTTTTGTAGACGCTCTTTCTCTTCCTCTTTATTGATAGAAGCGGAGAGCGGAATAAAGTACTCGGTGGTACGAATAACAAAACTTAAGGCGCCCTCTGCTTTTTCGGCAGCATAGCGGTAGTCCGACAAGTTGGCAAGTTTTTTAATAACGGCGGTGAAGGCCGACTGCTGAGCATCCGAGCGTTCGATGACCTCGAGTTTTTCTTTAGGCGACAATTGTTTTTGGGCACGGACATTGCGGACCATTGTGACCAGTTCTTTTGCTACTTCAAAATCATCGAGCATTTTGGTATCCTGTGTAGGCAGTATGATTGGCCATTCTGCCAGCATCACGCAATCTTTTTCTTCACGCGTGCGGAGCAGGTGCCAGATTTCTTCTGTCAAGAAAGGCATCCAGGGGTGCATCAGTTTTAAGAGTGCTTCTAAAAATACAAGAGTGGCATCATAGGTTGTCTGATCAATAGGCTGCGCTTGGCCATCCACAAATTCGGGTTTAATAGCTTCCAGATACCAAGCACAAAAATCATCCCATACCAATTTATAAGTGGCCATGAGCGCCTCACTCATTTTGTAGGCGCTGTAGTGCTCATTAATGAGGGCAATCTGCTGACTCAGGCGTTGTTCAAACCAGCGGATGGCTGCTTTGGCTGAGGCGGACTGGGGCACTTCGGCGACTTCAAATCCGGAAATCAGACGAAAGGCATTCCATACTTTATTTGCAAAATTCCGTCCCTGTTCGCAGTAAGACTCATCAAACATGAGATCGTTACCGGCCGGCGAGCAAAGTAACATGCCGACGCGCACGCCATCAGCACCGTATTTTGAAATCAGGTCTAGGGGGTTCGGGGAGTTACCCAATGACTTACTCATTTTCCTGCCGAGCTTATCGCGCACAATACCGGTCAGGTAAACGTTGTTAAAGGGCTTTATGCCGGTGTATTCTTTACCGGCGATGATCATACGGGCGACCCAGAAAAATAAAATTTCAGGCGCAGTGACCAAATCATTAGTTGGATAGTAATATTTCAGATCAGCATTGGCCCCGTCCCACCCCTTGCTGACAATTTCGGGATCAAACACCGTGAGCGGCCATAGCCAGGAAGAAAACCAAGTATCGAGTACATCCTCATCCTGGCGCAGTTCTTCTATTTTTAATTCTGGATTTTTAATTTTTAATTGATCAAAGGCTTCTGCTTTTGTTTTGCAAACAGCGGTGTTACCTGCGGCGTCATACCAGGCCGGGATGCGCTGTCCCCACCACAACTGGCGGCTGATGCACCAATCGTGCACATTTTCCATCCAGTGTTTATAGGTATTGATGAATTTTTCGGGGATGAGTTTGACATCCCCATTGGTAACGGCTTCCAGTGCTGGCTGACTCAGTTGATCCATTTTCAGGAACCATTGCATCGATAGTTTTGGTTCAATCACAGCATCCGTCCGCTCGCTATAGCCAACCTTGTTTTTTATTTCTTCAATCTTGGTCAGTAATCCCTGTTCCTGCAAATCTTTGATGATTTGTTTTCTGCAGGCAAAACGGTCCATGCCGACGTAAGCCCCAGCTACTTCTGAGATCTTTCCATCCGCTGTCAGCGCGTCAATGGTGGGAAGATGGTGTTTTTGTCCCAGATTAAAGTCATTGATGTCATGCGCAGGAGTGACCTTGAGCGCACCCGTTCCAAAGGTGGCATCTACATAGGTGTCGAAAATAAGGGGCACGCTCCGGTTAACAATGGGCACGATGACCCGCTTTCCCTTCAGGTGCGCATAGCGCTCATCCTGCGGATTAACGCAGACAGCGGTATCGCCCATAATCGTCTCGGGCCGGGTGGTGGCCACGGTAATAAATTCTTCCGAGCCTTCAATTTTATAATTAATATAGACCAGCTTGCTGCTGGTTTCTTTATGAATCACTTCTTCGTCGCTCACGGCTGTGAGGCCTTGCGGGTCCCAATTAACCATGCGGACGCCACGATAAATATGACCTTTTTTATGAAGGTCGACAAATACATCCAGAACGGCTTCGCTCATGGCGGGGTCCATGGTAAAGCGCGTTCGGTCCCAGTCGCAGCTCGCCCCTAATTTTTTTAATTGTTCAAGAATGATGCCGCCATATTTGTCTTTCCAGTCCCAGGCGTGGGCCAAAAACTCTTCTCGGCTCAGATCCGCTTTCTGAATTCCTTTATCGGCCAGCTGTTTTACTACTTTTGCCTCGGTGGCGATGCTGGCATGGTCGGTGCCCGGCACCCAGCAGGCATTAAAGCCGAGCATGCGGGCACGGCGAATTAGTACATCCTGTATGGTATTATTGAGCATATGGCCCATGTGGAGTACACCGGTCACATTCGGCGGAGGAATAACAATGGTATAGGGAGCACGGTGATCGGGGGTTGAGCGGAAGAATCCTTTTTCCATCCAATACGGGTACCACCTGCTTTCCGCATCAGCAGGACTATATGTCTTTGCAATCTCCATTAAAAAAAATGTTGGTTCTAGTGTTAAAATTCGTAAAATTACGGAAAGAATCCCGTCATTGTAATATCTTTATGGCACGATATTAGTATTAATCCCTCTTAAAAAAGACACGCATGAAAAAGGTAATTTTTACACTGAGTTTTGTAACAGTATTAACAGGTTTCTCTTTTGCACAGGCAGGACATGCTGCAGGTGATGGTCACAATCACGATGCTGCTCCGGCTGCTCCAGGTAGTCTGGCTGACATTAAAATGGATAAATTGACCCATGATTATGGTACAATTCAGCAAGGTGGAAATGGCGAATGCGAATTCAAATTTACAAATAGCGGTAAAGAACCACTCTTGATTACAAATTGTCAAGGAAGTTGTGGTTGTACGGTACCACAATGTCCTCCTGAACCAATTCTGCCAGGTAAAACAGGCACCATCAAGGTGAAGTATGACACTAACCGTCCGGGTGCTATCTACAAAACAGTGACTGTGAACAGCAATGCTAAAAGTGGAAATGTAGTTTTAACTATCAAAGGCAATGTAGAAGTGAAGCCGGTAGAAGAAGCTTTCCCGCAAAATCCAACACCAGCAGGCGCACCTGTTGAGAAAAAAGGATAAGGGGCTTTAAATACTAGACAAAATGAAAAAGTTACTGGTTGTTCTTTCATTCGTATTCGGTCTCGGATCTGCCGTCTTTGGGCAGGAATCTGTTGTGCCAAATATGGATCCGAACGCACCGGATATTAAATTTGAAACGGAAGTCCTTGACTATGGTCTGGTGGAGTACGACGCTAACGGTCTGCGTGAATTTAAATTCACGAATATCGGCAGGTCCCCCCTTACTATTACTTCTGTCTCTGGTGAATGTGGCTGCACAGCAACAACCATTGATGGAAAAAAGGGCTGGCCCGAAGAGCCGATTCTGCCTGGGAAATCAGGGGTGATCAAGGTAAAATATGACACCAAGCGCGAAGGACGTTTTGATAAAAATGTTACCATTACTTCCAATGCGAAGTTCGCCACTAAAAAAGTCAGAATTAAAGGCGAGGTCAAACCAAAACCAGCCAACTAAGCGATGAATTCTAACATAAATAATCCCTTCCGATTTTCGGGAGGGATTTTTTCTTTCAGTACGCTGCTGTTTTTCAGTTTATTCTGCAACCACCTGCTGTCTCAGCCGAAAATGGAATGGGAGAGCACTAAACATAATTTTGGGGCTGTAAAGAGAGGCGCTGTTGTGCGGGCTACTTACAAGGTTAGGAACACTGGATCAGCACCCCTGCTGCTGCAGAGAGCAGAATTTGGCTGTTCCTGCACCAGTGCAGAAATCATGCAGCAACCGATTATGCCGGGACAAAGCGGGACTCTTACCCTCATTTTTAATACGGCCACGGTCTATGGCAGACAAGATCGGGTTGCAGAAATAATCAGCAATGTGCCGGGTGAACCGGTCCGCCTGCGTTACAAAGCGAATGTCTCGCGTAACTAGATACGGCGCTGTTCAGCTCAGTTGACGGAAAAACTCAGAGGCCAGCACTGCCGCAGCGATAGCCGCATTGAGGGATTCTGCTTCTGAATCTCTTGCAGCAGGAATATGGAGCTTATGTGTGAGAAAAGACGCGGTTTCCAAACTAATGCCATTTGCTTCATTGCCAATAACAATGAGCCCTTTAGCCAGTGAGGTCTTATATAAATTGTCGCCTTCCAGCACCGCACCGTAAATTTTAGGATATGAGGATTGTAAAGCCTTAATATCTGTATAGTGAATGCTGACCCGAAGAAAAGCACCCATACAAGCTTGAATGACTTTTGGATTGTAAAGATCACAAGTGCTGGGACTGCAGTATAAGTCCCGCATGCCAAACCAGTCCGACAAGCGGATAATGGTCCCCAGATTACCCGGATCCCTTATGTTGTCCAGATAAAAAGCAGTCTGCCCGGTTACTGGTGGCAGAGTTTCCGCAAGATAGTGACAGACGGCCAGTACCTGATTGGGTGTGGTTTGCAGGCTTATTTTTCGCAGCTCTTCTTCTGTAATCTCCTGAATTGTGATTGCGCTTTTTTGAAAAAGGTCTGCCTGTTGGTCCAGATATTCAGCTGTTGCAAACACGGTATCAATCAGGCTGCTTTTTTGCAGAACAATCTCCGAAACTGTTTTTGCTCCTTCTGCAATAAAGCGTTGCTGCATTTCCCGCTGCTTGCGCTGGTGCAGAGACTGTATTTCTTTGATTTGATTTTTACTCAGCATAATTCTGCCTAATTTAGCGTATTTTCAAGGCATATTGAAGTCTGAAACCAAAATACTCTCCCGGAAGTTTTGCCTTTTTCTGCTGCCTTTTCTGCTGCTGCTCTTTTTTGCTTGCAATCCCGCGCGAAAATTGCAGCCGCACCAATTTCTTGTCGATAAGGTAGAGGTACAGAATACCGGAGTGACAGGTATTCCAAAAGAAAATTTCGAAGCTTTTTACCGACAGAAGCCCAATCGGAAACTATTTCGTCAGTTTCATTTTTTTGTTTGGTGGTACAATCTTTTTGATGCAGATAAACTCATGGCGCGAAAAATTGAGCGCAACATGAAATACGATCGCATCAATAATGAGCGGATCAATAAGGTGGATGTCAAAAACAAACGCCGCGCTAAAAAAGGAAAACGACTTAAACAGCCTAAATTAAAGGACAAAGAGAGTCCGCTTTTATTTGAAAGTGTGCGCGATATCGGCGAGCCGCCTGTTATTTATGATTCCACACTGACGGAGCAGACACGCTTTCAACTCAGCCGCTACTTGTTTAGCAAAGGTTTTTTTAATAATGTGGTACTTGATTCGGTCCGACTTTACGGTCATGATAAGCGGGCACATGTCATTTTTAAATTAGTCCCTCGCCAGCCATACACCATCAGTGAAATCACTTACGCCATACCCGATGCTGAACTGGCAGGGAGTATTCTTTCAGAGCCGCAGGCTTCCTTATTGCATAAGGGGATGCAGTTTGACGAAGAACTTTTTCAGGCGGAACGTCAGCGCATGACCGATTTGGCTGTGAATAATGGCTACTTCTATTTTGAAAACGCCTACATTGATTACTGGGCTGATACGGCCAAAGGAAATCTAACGGCAAGTTTGCGGATGCAAATCTCCCGCTACAGTCCCGGTAACGGCGATGAACGCGATTCTACCAAATTAACAAATCATCCCCGATATAAATTAAAAAATGTATACCTCATAACCGAACAGAGTATCGGCGATGTTCGCAGTTTATATTTTAAGGACACCATCACCGCCACCCGCAAGAAAATTAAATTTTTATTAAATGCGCCGTTGGCATACAGACAAAAAATTCTGGTGATGAACACAGATTTGTATCCCGGCCAATATTACCGCAAAGACACGGCCACGCAGACCTATAAACAATTACTTGGCCTCGGATTATTCCGCAATGTCACCATTCAGTTTTTTCCTTCCGAGAGTGGTCGTAATGAGTTGGAGTGTTACATTGTCTGCAATCCGCTAAGTAAACAATTTGCTGCTGCGGAGATAGAAGGGACCAATACCTCCGGAAATTTGGGGATTGATGGGAATCTCGTTTTTCAAAACCGAAACACGTTTAAAGGTGCTGAGATGATTGAGGTCAAATTACTCGGTGCACTTGTGGCACAGCGCCAGTTTAATGGGGCGGATACTGGGCAAGTTTCCGCCGTTAACGACGTCAGCAACCTTCAGCAAACGTTTAATACGATTCAGTTTGGTCCTGAGATTCGTTTTTCTGTACCGCGCGCCTTGTTTCCTTTTGCTCTTTTGCCCTTTCAAAAAGATCAGGAACCAAGAACTTTTGTAAAGACGTCATTGAATTATCAGACGCGTCCCGAATTCAGCCGTGTGATTACTAATGCGGAGTATGGATTTACGTTCAAGTCTAATAACAAACAGCTGCGTCACGAATTTATCCCCTTCGAGATTTATATGGTCAAGGCGCGGCTTCAGACAGATTTTCGCAAAGCGCTCGTGTCGTATAAAGATGCTTTTTTACTGAACTCATTTCAAGACCACATTACCACGCTGACCAAATACGCGTTGACTTTCACCAGTAAAGAAAATACAATTAACGGAAAACGGACCGCCTATTATGCACGATTCAATCTGCAGTCCTCTGGCAATTTATTACGTCAGATTTATAAATGGAAGGGCGCGACTCCCGATTCTATGGGCCGGTATTTAATGCTTGGAATTCCTTTTGCACAATTTTTAAAAACCGATGTGGATCTGCGAATGTATGTCCCAGTGCGAAACCGCAGTCGCGTGGTCTACCGCGTGGCGGCAGGTATTGGCAAACCTTTGCGTAATTTGAACATTCTGCCTTACGAACAGAGTTTTTTCAGCGGTGGTCCCAACAGTGTGCGCGCTTGGCGGGCAAGGACCCTTGGTCCAGGCGGTTACGACGCTACCGGCAACAGCACGCGTTTTGACAAGATTGGCGATATATTATTGGAAGGAAATATTGAGTACCGCTTCCACATGATTCGGTCTTTCTATGGCGCTTTATTCGCTGATGCCGGCAATATCTGGCGGCTTCAGCCGGATGAAAACAAAATTGGCGGGGAATTTAAGGTGAACACCTTTGTTGATCAGATTGCTATTGGCGGGGGAATAGGTTTGCGCTGGGATCTCACGTTTATCGTCCTTCGTCTCGATTTGGCGATGCCCTTAAAAGACCCGAAAATGCCGGCGGGACAGCGTTGGGTGCTGGATAAAAAACCTTACGAGTATACGGTCGCGAACTTTGGGATTGGGTATCCGTTTTGATGCTTATTTTTTCCGCGCTCTGTTGCTTGTTGAAGCCATTACGGAGTTAAAATTGTTACCGACTTAGCACCTGAATTTCTTTTCTGTACGGTGAAATAGTAAGCGTTAATACAAACGCACAGTTGTGGGGACCCCTCCCTTTACCTCAAAATTACGTTCCACACTGCGCAGGGTTTCTTTGGCGCTCTGCATGCGGTAGATGGTTTTGTATTTGCCGGGCTGCAGATAAATGATTTCGTTCACGAGGTCCGGATTAAAATTGCAGACCCAAGTCACGGCTTTTCCATCATCTAGATAAATACTGCCGTAGCCATTGGCTGGCTTATTAAAGAGGACAGAGCCACTGGTAGGAATTTTAATGGTATTGGTCGTGCTTTGTTTTATTTCCACATCTTTTAAATAAATCCGCGGCAGTGTTAGGACTTCTAAATCATACTTACCGACGATGTATTTTTCGACCTTCCCAAAGTCCTGCACATTTAGTGTTTTCATGTCGCCGGCTTTACGGACAATGGTGGTTGGAAAATACTTGTTGATAGCGCCGTCTAGATCTAGTCGTAGAAAGCCCTGCGGGGCATCAAGAGGGATGATGTTGTGTTGACCTCTGTTGATGCGGATGTTTTTCTTTTCAACCGGTGGAATGGTGTGCACGGTCAGGTCATAGGATAAATCAGGATCCAGTACAAGCGTGTCGGGATTGCCGCGGTGATTAATTGTGTGCAGATAATTGTATTTTACTTTTCCAGTCCCCGCTTCATAAAATGTCATATCCACATCTGTCTCGCTCGCTGCCTTATTCACGTCGAGTAAATCAACTTCGACGGTTGTCTGTGACAGCGCTTCGGTAATAACCAGTTTGAGTACATCTTTAAAGTTCGCTTCGTTACTCACATCGTAATATTTTCCGATGCAGCTGAAGACCTCAGCGAATTTGAGATCGAGACCCACTCCAATGACGAAGGGGCGGATGAAGATTCCCTTTTTCTGCAGGGCGGCACTGACTTCACAGGGATTACCACCACATTCCTCAATACCATCGGTTATCAGAATCACAATGTTTCGACAGTCACCACAAGGAGTAAAATCATTGACGGATTCGCCGATGGAAAAAGCAATTGGCGTGGTCCCGAGGGGCTCCAGCCGTTTGATACGCTGTTTTATTTTTAATGCATTTGTTTTGGCTTCCGCAAAAGGCACTTCAAGTTTTGTGTCCTTGCAGTTACGTTCAGGTTTGAAAAACGTAGTATGTCCATAGCAGCGTAGGGCGAGTTGTAGATTTGGCTCATCGCGCAGGCTATCCAGAAATTCCCCCATTACCTGTTTTGCTACCTCTATTTTAATATTGGAATTCCAGTTCGCATACATGCTGTAGGAATCGTCAAAAATAAAAAGGATACGATTAGTTTGCGCGCTTAGACGAAGCGAGGTCATCGCGAAGCCCAGAAGAATCAGCAATAAACGCAAACGTTTTATGGAAGAGTTTGCGCACATCCTGACTTCAGTAATACTCATTAAATTTAGTTTAGTAATCGCCTTCGCCTACGAGCAGCTGATCAAGTGCTTTGGCAAGTTGCTCGTCGTTCGGCGCGCTGCCATGCCATTTGTGAGTACCCATCATATAGTCCACACCCATGCCCATTTCCGTTTTCATGAGAATAATCACGGGCTTTCCTTTTCCTGTTTCTTTTTTAGCGGCGTCAAGTGAAGCAAGGACCTGTTCCATATCATTGCCATGGTGGTTTTCAAGCACGGTCCACCCAAAGGCCTCAAACTTTGCTTTTAAATTCCCGAGTGACAGGACCTGATCCACATCCCCATCAATCTGGCGACCATTGTAATCCACCGTCGCAATGTAATTATCCACCTTGTTGGCAGCTGCATAGAGAGCAGCTTCCCAGATTTGTCCTTCTTGTAGTTCACCGTCGCCGTGCAGACTGTACACCAGCTCAGAATCCTTATTTAGCTTCTTCGCCAGCGCAGCGCCAATGGCCACACTCATGCCTTGTCCTAAAGAACCACTTGCAATCCGCACGCCGGGTAAAGCGTCATGGGTCGTGGGATGCCCTTGCAGGCGACTGTTTAATTTGCGGAAAGTTTTAAGTTCTTCCACCGGAAAATAGCCATTCCGGGCGAGGACGCTATAAAAGACAGGACTGATATGTCCATTACTCAGGAAGAACAGATCTTCACCAGCACCATCCATTTCAAATTTTTGGGGATTGTGTTTCATCACCTTCCCGTATAGGGCCACCAGAAATTCAACACAGCCAAGCGATCCGCCGGGATGTCCCGAATTAACCGCATGTACCATTCTCACAATATCGCGACGCACTTGGCCACATCTATTTTTCAGTTCCTGTAATTCCATAATTCATTAAAACGACCGCAAATGCAGGCGGATGTAAAGTTAGCAATCCCCGCCGCCTCTCCCTGTCACGTGTTGATAAGACTCAAAGGTTGTTAAAAACTAGAGTGGCGGTCCGGCTGTAGGTTCGGCAAAAGCAGGGCCGGAGGGCGCTCCTTGGCCTTTCTGGGAACCAAAATCTTCCCTTTTTAGCAATTCTTTGGCTAAAAAGCTGCCAAGGCTGTGTATCTTTGTTACATACATGATGAAATACGGGTGGATTTTAATTGTAGTCGGGATTCTTCTTTTTGCTTGCAAGAAGGAAGATGCCACAGTTCCCCCTTCCCCTTCCCCTGCGGAAGTGAAGCGAGGGGAATTGGTGCTCCGCGTGGTTTGCTATGATTCGTTGGGACAAGTCATGAGCGGCCAGAGCGGGCAGCGGGTAAGGTTAGATGCCAGCCATACGGCCACGACGGATGCTGCGGGGGAGGTGAAATTTACGGACCTTCCTTATGGCGATTATTTCCCATCGCTGGTGCGTGATTTTTGGGAGGCACCCGCTTTAAAAATCAGCCTTGCTGCTGCGCAAAGCACCGTCAGCATCCCTTTTGCTCAGATAGCCGGTTGGAAAGCCGGAAGTTTGTCAGCGCTGGCAATTCGTCCAGACAGCATTGTGGTGAATTTTAAGCTGAGTCAGCCCGTCCCTGCTGGAAAACAGGTGAAATTAGCATTGCTGGGCGGGACAGAGAACACACTGAGTGGTAACAATTACAAAAGTCTGGATATTTTTTTTACCGCCTCAAGCACCGTCAATCAATTAAATATTGCGAACTTCGCGCGGTTTAAAAATCTAGTTGCAGGACTTGACAGCGGTAAAGTTTATTTTATAAAAGTGCTGCCGGTCTCTTACGGTGAATACACCAGTAATGTGCTTGGACAATCCGTGTTGCTTGGAGATAATCTGTTCCCTCCAGACAACTGGCTCATAAAAAAGGAATGGAAATAAAAAGTATATGGCATTAAAATGCGGGATTGTTGGACTTCCCAACGTAGGTAAATCAACACTCTTTAATTGTTTAAGCAATGCGAAAGCACAAGCAGCTAATTTTCCGTTCTGCACCATTGATCCCAATGTGGGGACCACCACGGTGCCGGATGAGCGCCTGAATAAATTATCAGCGCTTGTGAAGCCACAGAACATTCTTCCCACCACTGTTGAGATTGTTGATATTGCAGGTCTTGTAAAAGGGGCAAGCAAAGGAGAAGGATTAGGTAATAAATTTCTAGGGAACATTCGCGAGTGCAATGCCATTTTGCATGTACTCCGTTGTTTTGATGATGATAATGTAGTACATGTGGATGGCAATGTCAATCCCGTGCGCGACAAAGAGATTATCGATACCGAATTGCAGTTGAAAGATCTCGAAAGTGTGGAAGGCAAGATGAAGAAGTATGAAAAACTTGCCAAGACAGGAACGGACAAAGAAGCAGTAAAAACGTTTGCTGCTTTAACCAAAGTGAAAAATGCACTGGAAAGCGGGCAGAGTGCGCGTGCAGCGGGACTTGAGGAAAATGAATTACCATTTGTGCACGATTTACATTTGCTAACCATCAAGCCGGTCATGTATGTCTGCAACGTGGACGAAGCTTCTGCTAAAAACGGTAATAAACATGTGGATGCAGTGCGCGAAGCTGTGAAGGCAGAGGATGCAGAAATTCTAGTGATTACTGCCCAGATGGAAAGTGAAATTGCATCGCTGGAAACCTATGAAGAAAAACAAATGTTTTTGGGTGAGATGGGTTTGGATGAGCCAGGTGTGAACAAACTGATTAAGAGCGCTTATAAATTACTTAAACTCGAAACCTATTTCACGGCAGGAGTAAAAGAAGTCCGCGCTTGGACGATCACCTCTGGTATGAAAGCCCCCCAAGCTGCCGGTGTGATTCATACTGATTTTGAAAAAGGATTTATTAAGGCAGAAGTGATCGCTTACACTGATTTTATTAGCCTTGGTTCCGAAGCGGCTTGTCGTGAGGTAGGTAAGCTTCGCATCGAAGGCAAGGAGTATGTGGTGAATGATGGCGATGTGATGCATTTTAGGTTCAACGTGTAATTATCACGGAGGAGCTTTTATTTATTTTAGTAGGCACTAGTTCGCCGCAGGAACTAAGAAATTGACAAATAATTAAGATACCATGAATAACCACGAAATTGACTACAAGCTCTTCGGAGAAGAAATGCAGTGTGTGGAGATTGAACTCGATCCACAGGAAGCGGTGATAGCGGAACCTGGCAGTTTTATGATGATGACCGATGGCATCAGCATGCAGACTTTGTTTGGGGATGGTAATCAGACGGGCTTCATGAGTAAATTGTTCACGGCTGGGAAGCGACTTCTCACCGGTGAGAATTTATTTATGACGGTCTATACGAATCAATCCTACGACAAGCGACAGGTAACTTTCGCGGCGCCCTATGCTGGAAAGATTATCCCGATGGACCTGAGTAAATTAGGTAACCGTATTATTTGTCAGAAAGACAGCTTTTTGTGCGCTGCCAAAGGCGTTGAAGTCGGCATTGAATTTTCGAAAAAACTTGGTACCGGTCTTTTTGGTGGAGAGGGATTCATCATGCAAAAGCTCGAGGGTGACGGCATGGCTTTTGTGCACAGCGGCGGCCACGTGATAGAGAAAGTATTACAGCCAGGCGAAATTTTAAAAGTCGATACCGGCTGTATTGTTGGCTTTACGAGCACGGTGCAGTACGATATTCAGTTTGTGGGCGGCATCAAAAACACCCTATTCGGTGGCGAAGGAATGTTTTACGCTACCCTCCGTGGTCCAGGCAAGGTCTGGATTCAAACCCTTCCTATCAGCCGTCTTGCCGGGCGTATTTTAGCATTTGGCACTGGCCGCAGAAAAGAAGAAGGCAGCATCTTGGGCGGGCTGGGCAACATTCTCGATGGCGATTGATCATTCGGTGGCCTTGTTTTTTGTCCTTGGTTCTGCGAATGTTTAAATGTTGTTAGTTAAAAGTATAGCTGAAAAATTATTTTTGAAGAATGGCAACACGAAAAATTTTTGAGCGCTTTTAACTTTGGTAGACAGCGAGGGAATGACATAGCGAAACCTCCCGCTGCCAGAAACTTTTAAGAGCGTAATTAAAAACTTGAAAGAGAGCAGTGTGATAGTTGCATACAAGTAGGCAAAGTTTATCAAATGCCATCTTCTATGCGCTTTTAAAGGACCAAAAATTTGAATTAATTAAAAATAGTTGGGTTATAGTAGCAAGGTTTTCTGCCTTGAAAAACAAGTAACTAGGAGCACGAGACAATACAGATGGCAAAAAGTAGTTATAACGAAGACAGCATTCGGTCCCTTGACTGGAAGGAACATATCAGAACACGTCCGGGGATGTACATTGGTAAACTGGGCGATGGAAGCGCTTTTGATGATGGCATTTATGTCCTAATAAAAGAGGTACTGGATAACTCCATCGATGAGTTTATGATGGGGGAAGGGGATAAAGTAGAAATCAATGTGAAAGAAGGCCAAGTCTCCATTCGCGATTATGGACGCGGCATTCCCCTTGGAAAAGTGGTGGAGGTGGTTTCAAAAATCAACACGGGCGGTAAATACGACAGTGAGGCCTTCAAAAAATCAATCGGATTAAATGGGGTCGGTACCAAAGCAGTTAATGCATTGGCTATTTATTTCAAGGTGACTTCTTTTCGTGATGGACAAAGCAAGACAGCTGAATTTAGCAAAGGCGAACTAGTAAAAGAGTCCAAACTGGCTGCGGCGCCCGGCGAAAAAAACGGTACGCTGGTGGAGTTTCGTCCCGATGACAGCATTTTCAAAAAGTATCACTTTGTACACGAGTACATCGATCGTATGATTTGGAATTATGCCTTTCTAAATACGGGTCTGAAATTATATTTGAACGGACAGGTCTACAAATCAGACAATGGTCTGAAAGATTTGCTAGAAAAAAACATTACCGGTGAAATCCTCTATCCCATTATCCATTTGAAAGGAGAGGATATTGAACTGGCCATGACAC
>CALPON020000069.1 GCA_943325195.2 Sphingobacterium thalpophilum
CGGTCACTCAGAGCGAGATTAATGGAGCGTCCTCCCTGCATGCCAGCTTTTCGTATATCGGGACGGCGCTCATAAACCGAAATCGTGTAACCTTTTTTAGCTAAATAAATAGATAAAAGAGAACCAACGAGGCCTGCCCCAACTATTGTGACTTTTTTATTTTCCATACTGATCTTCATCTCGACTCCAAAAATAGGTTTTTTGACGGTACCATTTTCTTAAAAGATGTTCAAACTTTCAGATCGCTGACTTCCATCATTTCATTATTTAAAAAGTGTGAAAAGAGTGGGACGTTTAAGGCTCTTTCGCTAAATTTGTTAGTATGCTCCAGGCCTTTGAAACCCATATCCGCAAGAATTCTTTTTTTACCTCCAACCAACGTATCCTTTTGGCAATTAGTGGGGGACTCGATAGTACAGTACTGGCTCATCTCCTAATAAGTTGTGGTTTTAAGCCGGCACTTGCGCATTGCAATTTCCAGTTGAGGGGAAAAGAGAGTGTTGCGGATGAGAAATTTTGCCAGGCTCTAGCTAAAAAACACAAACTGAAATTTTTTTCACGGTGCTTCGATGTTGCCAAACATGGCAAAGAAAACAGCAGTAATATTCAGCTCGCTGCCCGACAATTGCGGTACGAATGGTTCCATGAATTGCTTGCAGAAAATGAGTTTGATTATATTCTGACAGCACACCATGCGGGTGACATTGTTGAAACTCTTCTCATCAATCTACTGAGAGGGACGGGAATTAACGGACTGAAGGGTATTCCGGAACGCAATGGTAAACTTATACGTCCTCTTCTGCCCTTCAGCAAAGAGGAACTGGAACGTTACGCAAAAGAACAAAAGATACGGCACCGAATTGACCATAGCAATGCTGAAAGTAAGTATGAGCGCAATTTTATACGCAATAAAGTTGTGCCGTTGTTGCGCACTATTAATCCGCAATTGGAAGCTACTTTCTTAAAAAACACCTTGCATTTTCAGCAGGAGGCGGACATTGTTAGGGAATTTCTATCCGAAAAAGCAACAGATTATACGACGCAGACGCCTGATGCTTTGTTTATTAACCGCAACCGTTTGAGGCATGAACGTCATATCGAAAGTATTTTACATTATATATTAAGCGGATACGGCTTCAACGGGACGCAGCAAAAAAACATTGCCACTCTGGTGCGAAATGCAGAAGGCAGCGGCAAGATTTTCAGGACGGCAACCCATCTGCTTGCTTCTGACCGGAATGATTTGATTCTGAAAGCCATTCCCAAGGCGGAACCGGAGTTGATGATTCCTGATTTTGAGGCTTTAAAAAATCTAGCGATCCTAAAAGTCCGCAAACTCAGTAAGTTTTCCTTACCAAAAGAAAAAGAATTTGTTGTCTGCGCTTCCCGGTTGGTTTTTCCAATGATAATCAGGAGCAGAAGGACGGGCGATCGCTTCCGTCCTTTTGGAATGAAGGGTTCCAAATTGCTGAGTGATTATATGAAGGAGCAAAAACTAAACACGTTTGACAAAGAAAATTGTTCTTTACTGGTCAACGGCAATAATGAGATTATGTGGTTGTTGGGATTCCGGAGCGATGACCGTTATCGTGTTAAGGGAACAGAAAAGGACTTGTTAAAGTTGACTATCATTGACTGACGCTGAATTACTTTTCGAAGAAAAACAATTTCTAGGGCACAACCGGCTTAGCGTGCTGATTCGCACCGTTTTTACAGTGTTTTGTTTTTTAGGGTATTACTGGAGTGAGAATCCAAAACCGGTTCAGGTGGCTTTCATTGAAATCGGCTCCTACCCTATTGATTTTTTTTCCAAGTCCGGCACGGTCTTTTTTATTCTCGGTATTAGTATTTTATTATTGAGTGCCGGATTGATGTACTTGCTTAACTTACAAGTCCAGGTTACCGCTGAAAACTTGGAATTAAAAGGTTTTTGGACCTCCCGCCGAATAAGAGTTCCTCTGCGTGGCATCGTGAGTGTGAGAAAAAGTCGTTATAAGCGCAATATTTGGCGCCGCGCTGCTTATAATCTGCATAGTAAAGGCATCATCCGTTTTTATACCAGCGGAGAAGATTTTGTAGAGCTAACTGATAAGCAAGGTTTTGTCTATCGGATTGGCAGTTACCGTGCCGATCAGTTATTTCAGATTTTGAATACGGAGATAAAAAAAAACTCCTAAAAAGATTCTGCTGTGGTTCAAAAAATCCCCTTCTTGATTGAACGGTTTCTAATAAGATTGCTCAACTATTCTAATATATAGATAAAAGAAAGTTTGAATCACGTGTAAGAGCGTTGTTTCCGGACCTGCATTTTCATGCAAAAGAGATACTGCTCGATACTGAGCGCATCCTTGAAGTTCATGCGCATTTGAAGAAACAAAGTAAAATTAGGACGATTACTGCTGCGGCTCGCTTAGAAAAATTGATTGAAACAGCTGTTTGAGGCTTACTGGCCAAAAGGGCGACTATAAAACGTGAGTTTAATGAATCCTATTAAACGAATCCAGTCCCTTAATAGAGAAGCTGCAGTATTGCCCAGGTAAAGGGGCTCACAAATATTAGGCTGTCAAAACGGTCTAGTATGCCGCCATGTCCTGGCAATACATTGCCTGTATCTTTCACGCCCGCTTGTCTTTTTAAAACACTTTCCAGTAGGTCGCCCAAAGTGGCCATAATAGGAACAATGAGTCCTGCCATTAGCCAGAAATTTTCAGTACCTGCATTTAATAAATCTTTTACCAAAAAACTTAGTCCAAAGGTGATTACCACGCCAATAATGGTACCCTCCCAGGTTTTGCCTGGGGATACGCGTGCAATCATTTTATGGCGCCCGAAAAGACTACCCCCTAAATAGGCAAAAGTGTCATTGGCCCAGATGAGAAGTATGATTCCAATTAATAAGCTGGGTTCAAAATTCGCAGGCCCGCCATTCTGATGCGCGACTATACCGTGAAGTAATGCAAAGGGAAGGACTGCATAAATTAATCCACCGAGACTAAAGAGCGCATTGTTAAAGGGTTTCTCCTTGGCATCAAATACCCCAAGGACCAGTAGCAGAAAAGGTATGATCATCAGAACCTGAAAAGGAAACTGGGAAAAGGTAGCACCTGGATTGAGTAATGAGGGATTAACAAAAATTATATACAAAAGAGTAGCGCAGATAAAGCCTGGTGCTTTGTATGGTTGGAAGCCGAGGGCGCTTCCCAATTTGTAAAACTCGTTTAATCCCCAGAGTGCCACTATAAAAAAGAAAATTGTAAAAGAAAGGTAGGAATAGAGAACACAGGTCAATAAAACAGCAACGAATAAGGCTGCACTAGCTGCTCTTGTGCCAAGTTTCTTAAGATCTAATGCCATAGGGTACTGATGTTTGGGGACAAAAATAGTGTTTAATTGTTTGTGTTTTATTAACGTAAAGTATAAATTGCCTCTTCCCTGCTGGGGAGATTTAATTTTAATTTTGTTGCATGTTTGAAGCGTCAGTTTTTATTACCATTCTAATTGGTCTCTTTTCCTTGATAAATCCATTGAGTGCATTGCCAGTCTATATTGGTCTGACGCAGGATTACTCCGAGGTACAAAAACTAAATACTTTAAAAAAAACGTGTATTTACATCCTAATTATTTGCATGGTTTCCTATTATTTGGGAGTGTATCTGCTGCATTTTTTCGGCATTACGATACCTGCTCTTCGTGTTGCTGGGGGACTGATTATTTTCCGATCCGGCTGGCAGTTGCTAAATCTGCAGCATAAACAGGAGTTGCAGAACAAGATCGAGGATGAAACCAACAAGAAGGAAGATATTTCTTTTTCCCCATTGGCAATGCCACTGCTGGCTGGCCCAGGAAGTATGTCCTTTCTGATTACCTTGTTTTCAACCCGCAGTGAAGTCATCAATGAAGCCTTCTGGCAGGATGTAGCTGCTATTAGCGCCATTCTGGTTGTGGTGATCAGTATTTATTTTGTATTTAAGTTTGCTCCTCGTCTAATGAAGTATACGGGCCAATCAGGTCTAACCTCGCTTTCAAAAGTTATGGGCTTTATTGTGACCGGTATTGGTGTGCAGATGATTATTTCGAGCTTAACCACGGTTATTAAGTCTGTTTATCTGGATCTTCACAACAGCTGATGGACGCGGGTTTTTTCGGCACCCTTCGCTAGGGTCAGAAATTCGATATAGAATTTTTGCATTTCGTCGGTAAACATATGATTGTGAAAGATGCTGATGAATTGCCCTCTGTGTTGGCGGACTTCATTGACCAACTCATTGGCGATTTGGAGCATGCTGACTGATTTTTTTGCGGCATCAGCTGCAAGCGTCACTTCACTCATGCAGTAAGGGTGAATCATGAGCGTGCTGGCAGCTTCTATATCCAGACTGTACCAGCGATAAGGATAGCAGTAGGAAGCCCTGAAGCCGTTATAATTGGTATAGCCCATGCTGTAATCTTGACTTAAACCGGCCTGTAAAATATCTTTATAAGTATGGGGAAATCTGAGCATACTAAAGTGCTGACGACTTCTGGAGATGAAGCGGTGCGTGATGTTTCCCAGACGTGCTAGCTCTTTTCGGAGTTTTTTCTGCTCGAAATTAGAGCCAAAGGATGGATGTAAACCAATTTTTGAATAATCGGCAATGTGTTTGATTAAGGATTGAAAACGCAGGTCGGTACTGGAATGGTTTTTATCATTCGGACCATAATCCCCTAAGAGAAAAAAGTAGAGGGCCTGAACATCCGTCTGTTTATGTGCCTCAATTAAAAAATCGTAACAGTCAAAAGGATCTTTCTCTTTACCCAGAATGATGCGAAGTCGTTGTTTTCTTTCAGTGGTGCTTTTGTCAGATAAGAGCCCCGCTATGGTGCGTACAAAGCCTTTGAAACGGTATTTATAGACGTTATCGACATCGATGGTACTCAACAAAGAGTAACTGCGCTCGCGAAATTCCAGGAGCGGGAAATGCTGCAGGAGGACTTGCCGAAATGCGTTTTGCCAGCGATTAACGAGAGGTACTTGCAAAAAATCGTATTGATAGGCCAGCCCTGTTTTGTATGAAAAACGACCTTCTGTATCGGATTTATGAGGCAGGTATTCTTCATAGCGCGTTAACAACCAAAAAGAAGCACTGAAAATATCAAAGGGTAGTTCACGGTTAGACGTTTTAAAGAAAATCTTTTCGAAGACATCATCTGCTTTGACCTGAATAGGATAGTCCCGTATTCCGTGATCAAACAATAGCGTATGTGGAAAGATGCTGATGCTATCTGGAATCTCTTGGTCGGAATAGTTTAGCTTAGGAAGAGGGTAAGTCAGAAACTCGTCCAAGTCCACGGTGCACTTAAAATCGATTCCCATTCCTTCACTGAGTAGTGTTTTCAGAATGTACTGAAGACGATTGCTGGTTTTTGGCGAATATATCAGGAGGAAATTAATACTACAAAGTTAAGTAAAGGATTAGAAGCTCATCAGCTACTCATTTTGAAGAGCAGTGGTGGAATAAAAATAATCAGTCCGCAAACAATTGAAAAAAGACAACAAAGTAAAACTGCTGCCGCTGAAATGTCTTTAATGTACCCTATCAGCGGATCTTCTGCCGGCTGGACCTTATCGCATAATTTTTCAATGGCTGAATTAAAAAGCTCTGAACATATCACCAGCACAATGCATAACAACACCATCAACCAGTGTTGTTCGCTTATGCCCAGCCATAGACTCAGTCCAGCTGCTACTATCCCTGCAGCTAAATGAATCTGCATATGGGCTTCTTGTTTAAAGGCTTTTCCAAGTCCCGAAAATGCCACACGCACCGCACGGTACCGCTTATGCAGGTAGCTCTTCGTCTTCATCTTCTAAAGTTAATGCTGTTTATGAAGCCGGGCAAGTCAGCCTGGAAAGGGTTGCTAAACATGCCTTGTTAATATCATTGGTATGCTACTACCGGTTTTACATGCAAGAAGAAATTACTTTTAATCAAATTTCACACCATGAGCGATATTTCGCATTTTTTTAGTCCTGTATTTCCCGAGAACTTCGATTTACCCTCTACTTTGCACGACCAGCAGTTTGCCAGATTAATCAACATTCACACGAGTGAAGGATTTCCGGATCTTGAAGGGATTGATATTGTTCTGATTGGCGTACTTGAAGACCGCAATGGTTCAGATAATGCGGGTGCACATCTTGCTGCGGACGCGGTGCGCAAATACCTCTACCGCTTATACGGTGGTAGTTTTGCACCACGTATAGCTGACTTGGGGAATATTGCGCCGGGTCACAGTACAGAAGATACGTATTTTGCTTTAAGAAGCACCTTAGATGCCCTTATCCGACGGAACATCGTCCCCGTGATTATCGGTGGCACGCAGGATCTCACTTATCCACAATTCCTAGGTTATAAAGATCTGGAGCAGACCATCAATGTGGTCACCGTGGATAGTGTGTTCGATTTGGGGAATCCCGATGAAGACATCACCAATAAATCCTATTTAGGCAAAATCATCCTTCATCAGCCTAATTTTTTATTTAACTACAGTAATATCGGCTATCAGTCTTATCTGGTCGACCAAAATAGTCTACAAATGATGAATAGGCTGTACTTTGATGTTTACCGACTCGGACAGGTCCGCGATAAAATTGAGGAAGCGGAACCCATCATCCGGCAGGCAGATATGCTGAGTTTTGATATTTCTGCCATAAAACATTCAGATGCGCCCGCTCATCCTTTTCCGTCTCCAAACGGATTTTATGCTGAAGAAGCTTGTCAGATGATGCGTTACGCAGGAATGAATGATAAACTGTCGTCCATTGGTCTATACGAAATCAATCCAAAATTTGATGATCATGGGAAAACGGCGCATCTGGCTGCGCAAATGATTTGGTGTTTCCTCGAAGGTTTTTATAATCGTAAAAATGATTTCCCTAATCGTACAAGCCCAGACTATACGCGCTTTCATGTTATTCTTGAGGATGAGAAGCATGAAATTAATTTTTACAAAAGCAAAAAAAGCGATCGCTGGTGGATGGAAATCCCCTACCCCCCGCATAAGGATTTAAAATTTGAACGTCATACACTAATCCCCTGTAGCTATAAAGATTATGAGCTGGCAGTCAATAATGAAATCCCGGATCGTTGGTGGCAGACCTATCAGAAATTGAGTTAGAATAAAAAAAGTAAAACGATCGGCATGGGCACATACCGGTCGTTTACTTTTGTTGTTAGGATTGGGCTTACAGTTTTCCTGCCACGCACTGAATGAGATCTTTTTCCTGAAGGTACTTATTCGCTAGGTCACGTAACTCTTTCGGGGTGACGGTTTTAACAGCGTCAAAGTAATGATCAAAGAAGCCGTAATCCAGATCAAACTCCCAGACAGACTTAAATTTATCGATCAATGAAAAAGGACCATCCACACTTCTCAGAAAATTTCCAAGCATATAGTTACGCACTGTTTCTAATTCCTCCTGAGGAATCAGCTCTTCACGCAGCACTGCTAGCTCTTTATAAATTTCCTTCAGTGTGTCACCGGTCACTTCTGCGCCAACCTCAGTGGAAATAAAGAAATAACCTGCATTTACCAAATTTGTCAAGCCGCTACCAATGCCATAGGTATAACCTTTGTCCTCACGGATATTGGCCATGAGGCGGGAACCGAAGTAACCACCCAGAACGGAATTAAGCACTTGGAACTTAAAATAATCTTCATGTCGTTTATTGAACAGTATTCTGCCAACACGCACAGCGGACTGAATTGCATCGTCCTTTTCAATTAAATGATGGCCGGGTATGGACTGCACGGGGACTAGCGGTTTATGACGAAGATCAATTTGCTCTCCCCAGCTTGATCCGAAACAACGGTCCAGCTCGGGTATTAGATTATCGGGGAGATTGCCGGCGACAAAAATCGTGCAGTTTCGGGAGCTATAGTGGGTATTAAAAAAAGATTTTAGTTCATCAATGCTAATCCGGTCGAAATCTGAATCCTTCACATCACGACCATAGGGATGTTCTTCACCGAAGAGCAGTTCCGAAAAACGGCGACGGGCAAGGACAGAAACTTTCTGAGTATTGATGGCGTGCTTTTGCCGCTTATTAGCGTGATGGATACGAAATTCATTGTCAGGAAAAACCGGATGTTTAATTAATTCTTCAATAAAATTCAGGGTCTGTGACATGTATTTATTCAAAAAATAAACCGTGACAGAGGCGAAATCCTGTTCGACTTGCAGCTCAAGAAATGAACCGAAAAAATCAATACCGTCACTGAGCTGGTCAGCTGTGAATCTTAAGGTTCCACTTTCCAGCATCGCATTTGTTCCACTGGCTATGAGCGTGTCCGGCTGATAATACATACCTGCCCTAAATAGGAATTCGACTTTGGTAATTTCCTGACTTCCTGCGGAAAGGCTGAATACTTCGACGCCATTGCTTAGCCTTGCGGGCTGCGTTCGCAGAATGTCTATTTTATCAATTGTTTTGTAATCTGGTGCTACAGCTCTGTTCAACATATTAGATGGATGCTTTGGAGATCTCCTTCACGCCTTTTCCGTGAAGTTGATACAGGTTAAATGAATGAATGGTAAACGCGGTTTCTGCTTGATCGATGTTCCACAAATAAATGACGATCCGTTTTATTTTATCTGGTAGGTTGCCGCTCACCAGACTGATGCGCTGATGCGCAATTCCATTCCAGTTATACCGAATGAGGTTCAGGGGCACCCGTATAAAAGTGCTGCCTTCCTCAGGTTTTTGACTTTCAATTTGAAGAACGATGTAGAGGTTTAAAGGCACCGTGGTGGATCCGACGGAGAACTCAATGTCTGCCTGCAGTGGTTCCGTGGACGTAAAAGTAGTATCGTTGTGCTCGTAGAGATTGGAATAAAGAAATTTCCCTGGTAGGGGCGCATGCTGAGCTTGTGAGAAAATTAACTGCCTTTGTAAAGGTATTTTTCGCCTGAGTAGACGAAAGCCCCATTGCTCCTCTTTTTCGATCTCCTCGTAATATGGCGCGTACCATGGCTTATCTTGCCGATAAGCTAGGGCATAATCACAATTCATTTGTAGCGCTTCGGGCGCAGTCATGTGATTTAATTTTAAGGGACTATTATAATTGAGAAATCCATAGAAAAATTCGCGGACACGGTGTCCACCGACCGTCAGCGGTCTATCAAGTTTTTGCTGCTCCTGCAACAGACGAGTGTAAAATTGCTGAGGCATGGTTTCGTAAACTCGCCAAGGATGGTATTCAAAATTTAGTAGAGAAATAAATTGAATCAGGAGTCCCACGGGAACAAAAAGACCCAGCAAGGCATAGCTGTGGGGGATTTCGTCCAACATAAAACAAAATGCACTGACAAAAAACACATAAAAAAACAAGCCGGTCCGGTCCTCTGGATAATTGACCTTGAGCAACACCTTTAAAAGAAAAAAACCGATGATCAGCAGACAGAAGATGAGATAGCTGATTGAAAAATAACTACGGAGCATCCATTCCCCTCCCAATTTGAATAGCTGCCGGAAAAAAACCAGACTCATACCCACGAAAATAATTAGTAGCAGGTAATAAAGGATTTCACTCTTAAAAAAGAGGGTATCCATCAGTGACACAAAGGTAACCTGCCAATAACTTTCACCAGCACCATAATACAAAGCGCCAGCTTCTTTGAGATACAGACCATAACGGACCCAGAAATAAATCAGGCTGAACTGAAAAAGATAGATAAGTGTGTTTTTTAAACCGGGTCCTTGTTTGTTTCTAAAAAACACGAGGCTACTCAAGCCAGTGAGCACGGCCAATACCGCTACCAGAGTCAGATTGGCGGATAATGCAAGTTGTGAAAGCAGTACAAATTTCAGCAAATCAGCAGGCCGGCTGGACTGAAGGAATTTTATAAACCAGTAGAACGCTGGGAGTAAAAACGCCATGGAAAGTCCGTAGCCGCGACAGAGAGCGAAGAAGGCCAAGAAATTCCAGGAGAGTAGAAAAAAAGCGCTGAAGACAGCTGCGCTGCGTGCGCTGCGGAAAAGACTGCAGAGCTTCCAAACACCGAAAGCCATAATAAAAAAAGCGGCGAGATTAGGAAGTCTCAGGGCCAGTGTTGAAGAACCAAAGACTTTAAAACACAACCAGGAGCTGAGGCTGGTCAGAAAATGACCGTTGGCATCTGGATGTGCATAAAAAGGAATGAATTTTCCAGGTTGGATATAAAACAGAAAGGTAGCCACTTCATCGTGGGAAAAGGGAACGTAATAACAACGAAAAGCAACGACGCAGAGTACCGCCAGTGCCGTCAATAAAAAACCAATTCTAAACCACCCTGTTTGTGTCGCCATCAGTCGAGTAAATAATTTCGGTGTCTACCGAATTTTTCAAGGGTGCGAATACCACTGGAACTGATGTGCTCAAATTCCTTATCGCAGAAAATGCTGACAATCCGTATGTGCGGCATCAGTTCTTGTATATAGCGGTACTGGTTTTGCTCATATTGAAAGTCGGTTGAATTGCGAAGTCCTCTAACAACCACCGCGTCGTGGCCAAGGGAGAGAACAAAATCTGTCAATAGGCCATCATAGCTTTCAATCTGCCTGTTTTTTAAAGTTTGCGGTACACGGTAACCTTGGTTGTTTTTTTCAGGATTCTTTCCAAACGCAATAATGACTTTGTCAAAAATCGTTTCTGCTTTTTGAAGGACGTTGTAGTGTCCCTTGTGAAAAGGATTAAAACTCCCCGCAAATACAGCAATATTCGGACGGAAGACCCGCATAACTGCAGCGGACTTTTCAGCTTGATGGGCTTTGAGAAAGGCCAGCCGTTTCTCTTTATAGCTTACAAAAGGCAGGTGCTGGAACTGCTGGAACAGCTCCATTTCATGCTGATAAAGGGTGCCGGCATCAGCCTCTGAATTCAGAAATTCATGATCTGTAAAATCCATTATTTGTTTTTTGAAAGGTAATAGAGGGTACTACAATTACTTTCTTGCAGAATTTTGCAAGCCTGATCCCTCACCATTTCTGCTGTTACTGCATTGTATTTTTCAATTTCCTGATTGATGAGTGAGGCGTCACCCAATAACTCACTGATGGCGAGATTCGTTGCTTTTGTAAGTACATCCGTTTCACTGAATGTGACACTGGACTCCACCTTATTTTTGCATTTTTGAAGTTCATCTGGCTTGACTAGCTCCGCGCACATGCGCCTGAGTTCTTCTTTTATACCATTTTCCGCATCTTCCATTTTTACGCCAGGGGGAATTTTACCGCTCACAACAAAAAGTCCTTTATCAAAATCCCCCATCACATAGGCGTTTAATTCTGAAAACAATTCCTTGTCCTTAATCAGTGATTTATAAAGGCGTGAAGAGTTTCCGCGACTAAGGATGTCAGACAAGACATCGACCGTATGGTACTCTGGATCACGGCGTGAGCACATATGGTAGACTTTGTAGATGGCATCGGCAGGAACATCTCGCTCTACGGTGAGATAACGCGCCTCGCTTTGAGGCGGTTCTGCTGGCAAATCCCGCAGGGGTCGAAAGCCCGCTGGAATGGGGCCGAACCATTTCTCGGCAAGTTCTTTGACTTGCTCAGGATCCACATTTCCTGCAACAACCATAATGGCGTTACCCGGACAATAATGCGTCTGGAAAAATGATTTCACATCCTCCATGGTAGCTTCCTCAATGTGCTTTATTTCTTTACCAATGGTTGCCCATTGGTAAGGATGCACCTGATAAGCAAGGGGACGGAGTAAAAGCCAGACATCGCCATAAGGCTGATTAAGGTACCGTTGCTTGAACTCCTCTATGACCACGCTGCGCTGCACTTCCAAGCTTTTATCTGTAAAAGCAAGGGAAAGCATGCGATCACTTTCCAGCCAGAAAGCGGTTTCAATATTATCGGCAGGAACGGTGCAATAGTAGTTAGTAATATCGTTTGTGGTGAAGGCGTTATTTTCGCCACCCACTAATTGAAGGGGTTCATCATAGTTCGGAATATTAACGCTGCCACCAAACATCAGGTGTTCAAATAAATGCGCGAAGCCCGTTTTATTCTCGTTTTCATCCCTAGCACCGACATCATACAGAATATTGATGCAGGCCATGGGCGTTGTATCGTCCTTATGGACAATGACGCGGAGTTCATTGGGTAAAGTAAATCGGGAGAAACTGATCATTATTCCTTTTATTAAAAGTTAGATAGGGTTTGTTTTAATTCTTCAAGCGTCGTTTTAAATTGCTGGTATATTTCTTCTACAATTTCGCTGGCTGGTTTAATTTCGTCGATGTTGGCACTCACCTGGCCAATTTCTAGTTCACCCTCCTCCAAATCGCCTTCAAACATACCTTTTTTTGCCCTGGCACGTCCCAATAATATACTGAGTTCTTCTGCTCCAGCGCCTCTTTTTTCTGCTTCAGCCACCTCGTTCGAAAACTTGTTCCTCAGCAGCCGTACCGGTGTTAACTGCTTCAAGCGTAAGCTGGTATCTCCTTCTGCCGCTTGCACCACCGCTTTTTTAAAATTCTCATGTGCACTACTTTCAACACTGGCAACAAAACGACTCCCTATCTGCACGGCTTCAGCACCTAAGGCAAAAGCGGCCGCCATCTGCTCGCCAGAACCAATTCCTCCCGCTGCAATCAAGGGGATGTTAATCGCTTTGCGAATGGCAGGAATGAGGACCAATGTGGTCGTTTCTTCCCGTCCATTATGACCGCCTGCTTCGAAACCTTCGGCCACAATGGCATCCACCCCTGCTTCTTGACATTTAACAGCGAAGCGTAGGCCACTGACAACGTGTACCACCGTCATGCCTTTTTCTTTCAGCTGAGTCGTCCACGTTTTCGGATTGCCGGCACTGGTAAAGACAATCTTAACACCCTCTTCAATCAGAACCTGCATGTGTTTATCAATGTCGGGGTATAGTAAGGGGATATTTACACCAAAAGGTTTGGAAGTGGCCTGTTTGCATTTCCGGATTTGCTCGCGGAGAATATCAGGATACATGCTTCCCGCCCCTATCAGTCCCAATCCACCTGCTTCGCTTACTGCAGCGGCAAGTTCCCAGCCGCTGCACCAGATCATGCCAGCCTGAATAATCGGTTTTTCGATTTGGAAAAGTGTGCAAATTCTATTCTTCATTCAACTACAAAGATAAATTTTACAAAATACAAAATTTTAGGGTGAACCCCCCGCAATCAGAAAGCCTAGCATTTAATTTCTTCCTATCTTTGAGTATGCGCTTTTTATGAGGCCAATTCTTGTACTTCTAAGTCTAATTTTAATTTGCAGTGAGGGCCGTGCTCAGTGGCTGTGGGATTATGGAGCGACCATTGGGGCGAGCAATTACTTGGGCGACATTGGCGGTAAAGAAAAAACTAGACAAAATTTCGTGTCAGATATTAAACTGACGCAGACTCGCTGGAATGTTGGGGGGTTTGTGCGGTATCGTGCTGCCGGCAATATCAGCTACAAGGTGGCTGTAGATTATATCCGTCTAGAAGGGGATGATCAACTGAGTAGCAATCCCGGAAGAAATTACAGAAACTTTAATTTTAAAAACGATATCGTTGACCTCAGTTGTACACTAAATTATTTTTTTTACAACAATAATGATCTTGGAAATACGTACCGATTTCGGAACGGAATGCGAGCCTATGGGTTCATAGGGGCGGGGGTTTTTTATACAAATCCCAAAACCTATTATCGGAATCAATGGGTGGCCACACAGCCTTATCAGACGGAAGGATACAAGTACAAGAAGATTGTCATGAACATTCCGATGGGTGTGGGTTTTTACCTCACATTCAACAAAAGAAACCGTTTCGGATTTGAACTCAGTTACCGCAAAACGTTTACAGATTATATTGATGATATTAGCGGCAATTATCCCGCTACACCACCAGCTACGGCTTATGAACGGGGACTAGTTTTGCGGAGCACTCAGATGAGTCGTGCTGCGAATCCAGCAGTTTATGATTCACATACTTGGGGTCAGAAACGCGGGGATCCTGCTCATAAAGACGCCTATATGACTATTAATCTCTCCTATGGTCGGGTGATTCGCGGTAAGCCAAGTTTCTATCGTTCTAAAGGTCTGGGCTTTTTTGGTCCTCGACGCGGTGGCCGAAAACTCCGCTCTAATTTTTAGGAATTTATAAGGGCCCCTGTTAATTTACCTTCAATTTTTTTCCCAGAAACAGCAGAAACTGGTTATCTTTACTGCCATTATGAAGAAACTACTTGTATCTGTTTCAATTTTGTTGTTGGTAGCTTGCAATCAGTCAGGCGATGATAAAAGTATTGGTACGGACGATGTGACCAATTCAGCAAGTGCCTCCGGCGTAAGAAAGGAGGACCTACCCGAAATTAAATTTGAAGAAGAAGAATTTGACTTTGGAAGAATCACGCAGGGTGAAAAAGTAAGTCATGCTTTTCAGTTTACAAATGTGGGTAAAACAAATCTCATTATCAGTGGTGCCAGCGGAAGTTGCGGTTGCACAGTCCCTGAGTACCCGAAAGAACCAATTGCTCCGGGTGGAAAGGGAACAATAAATGTCGTGTTCAGCAGCGAGGGTAAAAGTGGCGCACAGGAAAAAACAATTACGGTAGTCACCAACTGCGAACCGGCAACCCGCATTATCCGTATTAAAACAGAAATAATTGTAGCAGAGACTGCAAAATAAATAAACATAAACAAATAAACAGAATGAATCAATTATTAATTATGATCGCACTAGCTGCAAACGGACAAGGCGGCGGAATTATGTCTTTTTTACCGCTGATCGCTATCGTTGTAGTGTTCTATTTTTTCATGATCCGTCC
>CALPON020000070.1 GCA_943325195.2 Sphingobacterium thalpophilum
ATCTTGAAATCTGTTCCCCAGGTGCCATTAATATCTCCACGCATCATGTGTTCAAATTCATAGTCTTCCACATCTGTTTTGCCATCTTTTTGTTTGCCAACGATGCCGTCTTCCTGAAAGATGACAATGATCTTTGTAGGGTTTGCATAAGTCATGAGAAAGGTCCCTTTAACACTGACGTTCAGCGCGCGTGCGGTGGTATCGTATTGCGTGCTGAGGTCTAGTTTTAATACCATTGGATCTTTGAGAGCTTTCGGCACGACGGAGGTCCAGCTCTGATTCGGTACGACCAGTCCGGTGCCATAATTTTTTCGGTTAATTAAGCCCGAGGGCCAGAAACCAATTGAGAAACCACTGCCACTCTTACCCCATTCCTCACCTGCTGTGGTGCGGAAATCGTTTGTAAAGGATGCTGTTGGTTTGGCATAAGTATCGCCCTGATGAACCGCTAATGCAATAAGACTGTCGCCATAAGCCGGAATGAGGGTGGTTTTAATGAGCTTTGCAGCAGTAGGACAATTGGGACAAGTCTGTCCTGTATAATCTTCCAGGAGAACTTTTTTATACCCGCTGCGGGCAGCATTATTGCTGGAAATAAATTTAGTGCCTGACACCGTATCCCGCTTCACGATGGGATTTTGGACCTTGTCGCAGGAAAACACTAAAAGGAGGATGGGCAGAAGGAAAAGCGCTGATGTTTTCATCTTGGACTGTACTTATTGTAAAGGTACTAAAAACTGCTCGTAATTGAAATAGCGACTCCGTTCGAGGCAGGGACCACGCGGCAGACACCTCCCACGCAGAAAATACCCTGACGTTGTTTACCATAACTCAAGGAGATGCGGTGAGGACCGCTGGTATAACCTGCGCTGATCAGGAAATAGTGGAGTTTCAAATTTTCAACGGGATTGCCATAATTATATTGATCAAGCACAGCTACAAAAACATGTGTGTTCGGTGTCCATTCCACCATTCCGACTGCCCAACTACCGAGGTTGAGCGTATCTTTATTGTCACGCAGCATCCATTGTCCCTCAAGACGTAAGGCGGAATTCGATTTGTATTTCCAAGTGACGTCCGCAATGGCTATGTGTGATTTCACATTTTTATATTCTCCGCCCGGTGTATTGTGCTGTGTAATGTTGACATTGTTGAACTGCCGGCTGTACATAAAAGTTGCTTTCCATTTTTTTGAGAATTTCCGGTTGACTTCAATGAACAAATCATGGTAAAGGTCTTCGCCAAATTCTTTGTATCTGGTGCTATACAGGCGCGAAGTGGTGGTACTGTCGTTCACGTGATTTTGTTTCAGTGCATTGAAGTGACTGTAATTCACCGTTACATCTGTTCCCAAGGGACCACCGAGTAGCGAACCTTTTTTAAATTTAAACTGCATTTCCGCCATGCCGCCCACTTCTCCGTTTGGTTGCGTGGCATAGGGACTGAAGGCTGCCATCAGATAGGTATGTTGTTTAGTGGTGGCGGGAAGATAATTGATCATCAGATTTTGAAGGGTGGCATCGCGGTCACTGCGGTAACTCATGTTGTCAATCCGTTTGCCCTGCAGTAAAAAAGAAAAACCTTTTGTGGCATAGGAAGTGGAAAGAAACAAAGCCTCTCCGTTCTTGTAGGTATAGTAAGCCTGTTCGCCCACTACACTGCTATTTGCCAGTCCCGGATCATTTTCTTTCTGGACATATTCCCCGAAAAAATTAAAGCCATCGCGAATGATGGTCAAACGCCCCCCATAACTACCCACATTTTGAGGAAGGATGAGGTTAGGGTTTTCATCCGACTGAAATTTACTCACAAAACTACCGCCTATTATAATGCGGGTCTTTACATCGGCCCAAGCTGAATCCAGTAATTCATTCAGGTTGAGTTCGCCGTCAAATCCACGCACTATGCCTGGTCCGAGAGAAAAGAAGGATCTTTGTTTTCCCACAACGCCCTTAAATGTAAATCCTTTGTAAGGATTGGAAATCACGCGGATGCCATCCAGTGAATTATCATAGAGTAGGCCCGGTTCATAGTAAGTTCTGAAGAGGAGTCCGCTACCAAATTGCTCGTAAATATTGCCGACGGTAATGTCAAGCAATTTATCTTCATACCGTGCAAAACGATTGACAATGCCCTGTCCGCGATACCGTGCATCAAATCCTTGCATCACGCTGTTATAGGCTTCGTAGCGAACGCCCGTTGAGAATTTACCGCGTGTATAAAGAATGTTTCCAAAGGCGTTGGACAGCATTTTTTCATTTACAACTGGCGCACCAATGAGACTGTCGGGATTATAATACTGCGCATCGATTTGATAATACCCATGTACAGATCCTTCGTTAGAATTTTCTTGTGCCACTGCGGTGGCAGGAATCAGTGAGCAAATTAAAAAAGCGGCAATTAAGCCACTTTTCTTAAATATTTTTAACATAATGTCAAAAATACAGCATTACCCGGGGAGTGCAAAATTTATTAATGGCTCAGTTTTTCACCGGCCGCTAATTTCTTAACGTTTTCGTATAATTTTTCTTCATCTCCCTCGGTATAGGAGTTGTGACTCCAGACAATGTGTCCGGTTCCGTCCACTAAAAATGTATGGGGTACATTATTGACGTTCATGGCGCGTTTGAAGTCCTGATTCTCGTCCAGATACACTTCGTATTCCCATCCTTTTAATTTCACATCTGTCACTACTTTTCCTGAAGATCGGGCGTCATCAATACTGATTGCAATCAGCTTCACACCGGTCTCTTTGGTCCATGTATCATAGTTTTCAGCAATGGCATCAAGTTCTTTTTTACAGGGCTTGCACCAAGTCGCCCAGAAGCTGATAATCATGGGTTTGCCATTGTTGTTAAAAGTGCTGGAGTTGATTTTTGTACCATCCAGTTTTTTAACGGTAGCAGTTGGTATTTTATCACCTTCGCCGGGAAGGCTAAAAGCGAAGAGTCCGAAAAGTAAAAAAAGTACAGCTATTTTTTTCATAAAGTCTAAAGGTCTATTTGCGTTTCAAGTTACAAAGATTGCGCCACAATATTAGGTTTTTTTGACTGATTTCAAATCTTGCTTTTTATTAAGAATGTTAAAATGAAGGTCCGCTGCCGTCCAATTATTACCTAATTTTGCAGTGTTTTATGGAAACTTCTAAATCAGCCGCATTATTCGAGACCGCCAAGACTTTTTTTCCAGGTGGCGTTAATTCCCCGGTCCGTGCTTTTCGGAGTGTGGGGAGGCATCCTCTTTTTATTGAAAAGGGAAAAGGTGCTCAGTTAACGGATGCCGATGGCAATACGTATATTGATTATTGTTGCAGTTGGGGCCCTCTGATTTTAGGACATGCCAATCAGCAGGTGCTAGATGCAGTTCAGGAGACGATGCAAAATGGTACTTCTTTTGGTGCGCCAACCCGTCTTGAAAATGAACTGGCTTCGCTCATCATTACTAATCATCCCTATATTGAAAAAATACGTTTTGTCAGCAGCGGAACGGAAGCGGTGATGAGTGCCGTCCGTCTAGCGAGGGGGTATACTGGAAAAACAAAGATTTTAAAGTTTGAAGGCTGTTATCACGGACACGTTGATTCACTCCTTGTGAAAGCAGGTAGCGGTTTAGTAACCTTCGGGAATAGCAGCAGTGCTGGGGTGCCGGAGAGCGTGGTCAACGATACCATCACTGTACCATTAAATAATCCTGCTGCTGTTGAGAAAGCTTTTACCGATTTTAAGGATCAGATAGCCTGTGTCATCATTGAGCCCGTGCCGGCCAACAATGGCTTGTTATTGCAGGATAAATCGTTTCTAGAATTTTTACGAAAAATCTGTACCGAGACAAAGACCATCTTGTTATTTGATGAAGTCATTAGTGGCTTCCGCGTTGGCTTTACTGGTGCCGCAGGGCATTATGGGGTGAAGCCCGATATTCTGACCTACGGTAAAATTATTGGGGGTGGATTTCCTGTTGGCGCCTATGGTGCATCGAAGGAAATCATGAGCCAGATTTCTCCAGAGGGCCCCGTTTATCAGGCCGGCACATTGAGCGGTAATCCTGTTGCGATGCGCGCGGGTATCGCGCAGCTTAGTCAGTGCCTTCAGCCAGGTTTTTATGAAGGACTCGCAGAAAAAAATAAATACCTGACAGATGGCATCCGAGCTGTGAATACGTTTCCACTCTTTAAATTATTTACCATCGGTTCTATTTTCTGGATTGCATTCACTGAAAAGGAGCGTATTATGACGGCAGATGAAATTGACGCGGACAGCATGAAGTATTTCCGTCAGATGTACCATGTTTTGCTCGAAAATGGTGTGTATCTCGGTCCGAGTGGCTACGAAGTGGGCTTTATCAGCAGTGCCCACACCAAAGAACAATTAGACAAGACCATTGCGGCATTTGACATTGCACTAAAAACATTAGTATAATATATGAAGACAGTTGATTCGATAGAATTTGCAGGAAAACGCGCGGTGATTCGCGTGGACTTTAACGTGCCTTTAAATGAAAAGTTCGAAGTGACAGATGCGACCCGCATCCGCGCCGCAATACCAACGCTGAAAAAAATCCTGAACGATGGTGGAAGTATTGTGCTAATGAGTCATCTGGGGCGTCCCAAAGAAGGACCCACAGATAAGTATTCGCTGAGGCATATTGTATCTGAATTAGAAAAACATCTCGGTGTGCCGGTGCAGTTTGCAGAGGATTGTATAGGCGAAGGGGCCTTTAAGCGTTCTGCGGCCCTAAAAGCTGGAGAAGTGCTGCTGCTTGAAAACCTTCGTTTTTATAAAGAAGAAGAAAAAGGCAATGCCGAATTTGCAAAAAAGTTAAGTGAGCATGGGCAGATTTATGTGAACGATGCGTTTGGAACTGCTCACCGTTCGCATGCGAGTACAGCGGTTATTGCTCAATTCTTTGATGCGGCTTCCCGTTGTTTTGGTTATGTGATGGCTAATGAAGTTGCCAGTATCAACACGGTTCTGAATAATGCTGAACGTCCCTTTACCGCAATTGTGGGCGGCGCTAAGGTGAGTGATAAAATCTTGATCATCGAGCAGTTGATGAACAAGGCAGATAATATTTTGATTGGCGGAGGTATGGCTTTTACATTTGTGAAAGCATTGGGCGGTAAAATTGGAAAATCGCTTTGTGAAGACGATCGTCTGGAAATAGCGCGCGAGCTGATTGGCAAAGCCAAAGTAAAAGGTGTGAATCTTTGTATTCCCTTGGATGCGGTAATTGCTGATAATTTTGCAAATGACGCCAATAAACAGGAAGTAGCAATTGATGAGATTCCAGATGGCTGGATGGGCTTAGATACTGGTGCAAAAACTAATCAGATTTTTGGGGACATCATTCGCCAGTCGCGCACTATTCTGTGGAACGGACCAATGGGTGTATTTGAAATGAGCAGTTTTGAAAGTGGCACAAAACAAGCAGCGTATGCCATTGCAGAAGCTACTAAGCAGGGTGCGTATTCTCTTATTGGTGGCGGCGATAGTGTGGCGGCGATTAATAAATACAATCTTGCATCGGAGGTTAGTTATGTCAGCACCGGAGGTGGTGCTCTGCTGGAGTATATCGAGCAAGGTACTTTACCGGGTGTTAAAGCTATTACAGAATGAAAGTAAATATGATCTTCTTTGCCCTGCTTTTCGGCAGTCTGACAACGGCCTGTAAAAAGAATTACAGCTGTGAATGCCGCAATGCGAATGGCACTTATGCAGCTGGGGAAACCTATGGGACAGAGAAAAAGGCCGCGGATAAGTGTAAATCCCTTTCTGCCGGCGATACAAATTGTTACGTAAAATAAAGACGATGCCTGTAAATATCAGAGTTGGTTTTGGTTATGATGTTCATCCTCTAGGAGAGGGACGTGAGTTATGGTTAGGTGGCATCCAGCTGCAATTTGATAAGGGTTGTGTTGGACATAGTGATGCGGATGTGCTGCTACATGCCATTTGCGATGCCCTTTTGGGGGCAGCGAACATGCGCGACATTGGCTTTCATTTTCCAAATACCGATCCCAAATACCGGGGCGCTGACAGTAAATTGTTGCTGAAGGAAGTGGTGGCTTTGATTAAAACGAAAGGCTATAAAGTCGGCAACGTGGATGCCACTCTCAGTTTAGAGGCCCCAAAAATAAATCCCCACATCACCAAGATGCAGGAGGTGCTGGCACCTATCATGGAAATAACGACAGACGATATTTCTATCAAAGCAACGACGAACGAGAAACTGGGTTATGTGGGAAGAGAAGAAGGGGTGAATGCGTTTGCAGTTGCTCTTCTCTACAAAGACTAGTGCCTTTTTTGCGGTTTTCAATGAGCCGATGGCTTGAAACAAATTTATCATTCTGAATTTGTCGGGTTAAGAAAAGCGTCTATCTTGGTGCATGCCCAAATTCCTGCTTGTATTTTTCATTCATAGTTTGTGTTTTAATGCGCAAACCTTCCAGTATTATTTCGGTAATCTGCATGCACACACTTCTTTCAGTGATGGTAATCGTGATTCGCTACAGGCCAATATATACGGCCCTTCCGGGAGTTATCTTTATGCTAAAAATTCTCAGCATTTTGACTTTTTGGGTATCAGCGAGCACAATCATTTTTCCACTACTAAAAATCCAGGCTTCCGTCGTCCCCGATTTGCAGAAGGTCTTGCCATTGCTAGTGGGCTGAATCAAGACGGTAAATTCCTTTGTCTTTACGGAATGGAATATGGTGTTTCTTCGGCGAATAACGGACATGTTATAATTTATGGTTATGATCAGCTCATTGGCTGGGAAAGCAATGTGGGGGGTATTCTGGGGCCGAATTATGATGTCTACAATGGTCGTAGCGATTATGCTGGGCTCTTTCAAAAAATAAAAAATAAAAGCGGCACCTTCGCCTGTCTGGCTCATCCATATTGGACCGATTTCACAACTGATGGGACCGACAGCACGGCACTGGCCTTTGCACCTTATTCTGCTGTGGTTGACAGTGCCATCTGCGGCATGCCATTACGCAGCGGTAATGCGTTCAGCACCTTTACCAATTATTCAGATTATGCCCCGCTGAATTATTTTAATTATTTCAAAAAAATGCTCAATCAGGGATATCACCTGGGCATTGGATACGACCATGATAATCATTATAGTAATTTCGGCAGAAGCAATGGGGGACGGCTGGTGGTGCTGATGCCCGAGCTCAGTCAGCAGCATTTATTTTCTGCTATGAAAGCGCGTCGGTTTTATGGGAGTGATGATTCCAATGCAGAACTGGATTTCCGTCTGAACGGCGCGGTGATGGGTCAGGTCATGAGATCGGATGCTTATCCAAAAATCAGCATTCAGCATCTTGATCCGGATGGCGAAAAAGCCGATACCATTCGAATTTGGAAAGGGTTCCGCGGTAGCAATGCCTGGGCCTATACGGTAGCCGAATGCCTCTCTACTGACCTCTACGAATTCACAGACAAAAATGTGATTCCAGGAAGAGAGTATTATTATTTCTGTGAGTTACGTCAAAAAGACGGACAGTGGATGGTAACTTCGCCCATCTGGTATACCGGAAGTCAGCTATTGGGCACGCATGATTTCAGTGAGGACTGGCCAGTTCAATGGACCTATTTTCCCATTCAGCAAACCGTCGCCTGTAGTTCGAGCTACCCTTCTTCCATTCGACTGACGATAATGACGGTGACTGGAAAAGAACAATTGACGGAGGTTTGGGAGGAGGGACAAAAACAGATCGATGTCTCATCACTTGCCCCAGGTATTTACCTTCTGCAGTTCAGTACTGGAAATCAACGGCGGTGTTTTAAACTCATTCGTTAACGCGCTGCTGCTCTTCTCAGGCGGTCGTTGATTGCTTTTCCCAGTCCTTCCTCCGGCACGGGCTCTGCAATTACAAGCTCTGCATCACTGTCATCTGCATCACGTAGTGCCTTGAACAGATTAACGGCTGCTTCTTTTAAATTGCCACTTGGCGATAAATTAAAAGACAAAAGTGGCTGATGTTGCACAGATCCTTTATCAAAGCAGATGAAGGCGATTTTTTTGTCTTTATGTTCTGCCAGCAATGCCTCTCCTGTACCCAGAAATAAAGGCTTTCGCGGCGCATAGTGATTTTTTAATTGTCCAGGTGCCTTGGGATCACTGGAGCTATTCAGTCGCAATTCGACTTTGCCGACAATGGCCTCAATGTCTTCAATGGCCAGCCCGCCGAGACGGTAGATGGCGATGGCATTGTCCTCTATCCCCACAATGGTACTTTCCAGACCAACAGCGCAGGGCCCACCATCGAGGATGTAATGTACTTTATCACCTAATTGTTTGGCGACATGCTCGGCCGTAGTTGGACTCACATAGCCAAAAGGATTGGCGCTGGGGGCTGCCAGCGGAAAGTCAAGCGATTTGAGAAGTTCAAGCGTGAGGGGGTGAGCCGGCACGCGCACTGCCACCCGCGGAAGTCCGGAGGTCACCAAATCAGGAATATTGTTTTTTTTCGGGATTAAAAGTGTCAAGGGTCCCGGCCAGAAATGCATTGCCAAGCGTGTCAGGCGTTCATCGTTAAAGTCCGCATAGCGCTGAGCTGCATCCAGGCTGGGCACATGGATGATTAGAGGGTCAAAGAAAGGCCGGTTTTTGGCAGTGAAGACGCTCAGCACAGCCTGTTCATCCAGAGCATTGGCCGCCAGGCCGTAGACGGTTTCGGTGGGAATAGCTACTAAACCGCCTTCCATCAAAATCGCTTTTGCCTGTAACTGATCTTGTCCTTTTTCCGCCATCCGACAAAGATACGCAAGTACGGTCATTCCTCATGCAGAATTGCTTTACAGCAGAAATAAAACCATTATATTTGTTTCTCCTCGTGTAAACTAAAGGCAGTGTGATCAGTATCCGAGATAAAGTTTTTACACCGTACATCAGTCAGGATAAAATTCTGAAAGCGGTGAAAGTGATTGCTGAAAAAATCACAGCTGATTTACAAGGAAAAAACCCTTTGTTTATAGGGATTTTAAACGGTTCTTTTATTTTTGCCGCAGATCTGCTTCGCGAACTTCCGTACCCCTGCGAAATCGCTTTTATAAAAGTAGGGAGCTATGAGGGAATGGAAAGCACTGGTAAAGTGAGTTTGCAGAGCGATTTCACGGCACTTGTCACGGGTCGTGCGGTAGTGATTGTGGAAGATATTGTTGATAGCGGCCTTACCATCGCTTTTTTACGCGGTTTCTTTGAAGAACGCGGGGCTGCCGAAGTGAAAGTTGCCTCGCTGCTTTTTAAGCCGGGAGCATTAAGGACAGGAGCTCCGCCGGACTATAGCGGGTTCGAAATCCGAAATGAATTCGTGATAGGCTATGGTTTGGATTACGATGGGATTGGAAGAAATTTGAAAGACATACACATATTAGCAGAAGTAAAATAAGATGGAAAAAATGTTGAACATCGTGTTATTTGGCCCTCCAGGTGCAGGCAAGGGGACACAAAGTGAAAACCTCATCAATAAGTATGGTCTGGTGCATTTGAGCACGGGTGATATTTTGCGGTCAGAAATTGCACGGGGAACCAGTCTCGGTCGAAAAGCCAAAGAGATCATGGATCGCGGTGAATTGGTTGGCGATGATATTGTGATTGGTATGATTGAATCGAAGCTGGATGATAACACCTCTGCAAAAGGATTTATTTTTGATGGGTTTCCACGCACCACTGCGCAGGCCGTGGCACTGGATGATGTGCTCCAGAAAAAAGGGACCGGCATCAGCGGAATGTTGGCGCTTGAAGTCAATGACGAGGAACTAGTGACCCGTCTCTTACAGCGCGGTAAGAATAGTGGTCGTGCGGATGATCAGAATCAAGAAATCATCCGTCGCCGTATTCAGGAATACAATAACAAAACCCTTCCGCTCAAAAATTATTACAGTGAGCAGGGTAAATTCCATAGTATTGATGGGATTGGCAGCATCGATGAGATTTTTCATTTGCTGGTCAATCGCATTATTTTTCTGAATGCAGAAATGGACCTCACAGGTTTAGAGACGGATCTCGAACACCTCGATTTGACCATTCAGGATTTTGAAGTGGCCGATGACATTGCTCCGGAGTTATTACTTGAGATTGATGCCATCAAACGGGCAGAAGCTGAAGAGGCGGAGGAAGCAGCGGAATCAAAAAACAAAAAGTCCGGCACTAAAAAAAGTCCCGTTAAGAAAAAAAGTGTTGCAAAATCCACACCAAAGAAGACTGTCAAGGTAAGCTATAGTGCTCCAAAGAAAGCAGTGAAAAAGAAGGTTGCTGCGAAACCTGTGGCTAAGAAAAAGTCTTCAAAAAAAGCAAGTCCTAAAAAGTCTGCCATAAGAAAAGCAACTGTAAAAAAGGCCGCTTCCAAAAAAACGCCGCTTAAAAAAGTGACAGCAAAAAAAACGGCGCTTAAAAAAGTAAGTCCGAAAAAAGCGGGCAAGAAGGCTGCAAAAGCACTGCCGAAAAAGTCCGTAAGAAAGCCGGCAGCAAAGAAACCGCTTGTGCGCAAACCCTTGAAAAAAGTGGCGGCAAAAAAAGCGACAAAGAAAAAAGGCGCAAAACGCAAATAAAATCACGACCTTTGAGGCCTGGCTACTGTATTGGTGGTCAGGCCTTCTTATTTTTTTGAACCATGGAAACCAGTTTTGTAGATTATGTGAAGATCTGTTGTCGCACCGGTAAAGGCGGGGCGGGCAGTGTGCATTTCCATCGTGATAAATTTACGGCTATGGGTGGTCCAGACGGTGGTAACGGCGGACGGGGTGGACATATTATCTTGCGCGGGAACAAACAGTTGTGGACTCTAATCCATTTAAAATACCGAAAGCATGTCATTGCTGATGGCGGAGAAAATGGTTCCAGTGCCAATAGCAGCGGTAAACAGGGTCATGATGAAGTGCTAGAAGTCCCTCTGGGTACGATAGCAAGGGATGCGGAGACCGGCGAACAGGTTTGTGAGATTACTGAGGATGGTCAGGAAGTGGTGTTATTGCCCGGCGGTCGCGGCGGTTTGGGGAATGCAAACTTTAAAAGTAGTACCATGCAGAGTCCCCAGTTTGCTCAGCCTGGCGAGCCCGGTTTGATGCAATGGAAGATATTGGAATTAAAGGTTTTGGCCGATGTGGGTCTCGTTGGTTTTCCAAATGCTGGCAAGAGTACGCTCTTATCTGTTGTATCCGCAGCTAAACCGGAGATTGCCAATTATCCATTTACGACATTGGTCCCTAATCTGGGAATTGTGCGATACCGCGATTATAAGAGTTTTGTGATGGCCGATATTCCCGGCATCATTGAAGGTGCCCATGAAGGCAGGGGACTTGGTCTACGCTTTTTACGTCATATTGAACGGAATAGCACCTTGTTGTTTTTAGTGAGTTGTGACAGTCCTGATATTTTCAGCGAGTACAAAGTATTGCTGAATGAATTAAAAGAATTTAATCCTGAATTGCTGGAGAAGAAGCGCATTCTCGGTATCAGCAAGAGTGATTTGATGGATGATGAGTTAGAAGAAGAGATGCGCAAGGATCTGAACAAACGTATGAAGGGCAAGAACAGAGTTCCTGTAATCTTCTTCTCCAGTGCTTCACAAAAAAATCTTCAGCAGTTGAAGGATATGCTTTGGGAGCAGCTGAACGCCTAGTCATCCCTTTCCTTTATTTCCCATTTTTTGGTGCGCTTACAGCGAGGCCCCAAATTTAATCGTCCGTTTCGTTTCTCAATTACATCAGCCTTACCGCTGTGCAGGTATTCTCTGTGACATTCACGGTCTGTGAGTAGGTGAAGCCCCCGTTATATTGATAGCTGATGATATGATTGCCGATGATGACGGTGGTTGTGGGATAAGCGGCATCCCCGCATTCTGGCACCGCTGGCCATCCGCTCGTGCTGACTGGCAGGTAGAAGTCTCCTAATTTAACGCCATCCACAAAAATGGTGCATTGATTGGAGGTATAGCCTTGGTAAAAGACGAGTTTACCCCTGGGGGCCTTAATGCTCATGGATTTAACGATATAGTCTGATTTCAGTCCACCCGAGGAAATCGCATCGAGGCGGAAATTGATCTGGCGATCAACGCCCAGGCGAGGGATGGGGTAAGAAAAGGTGGCTCCTTTGCCGGTAGTGCCTTCTGGTGTGGTCCAACGGAAGGTGGCGGCGTTTGTAGACGTGCTGTTGAGGTTAATTGTTTGGCCTTCGGTGTATTCACTTTTATCGAAGGTAAAGTCAGCAGATGGCACCTCTTCTACTAGGGATTCTTGCTTTTTTTTGCAGGAAACATTAAAAAGAAGGCAGGCAGTTAGCAGGGATAAGATCGAAGCTCTTTTCATTTAAAAATTAAATTTCTGACCCAAAACTAGTGATAAATTGGGCAATCATGTAGGTTGGGGACCTATTTTAGGTATTAAAACACTTTTTCATTGGTAGATTGTGGATAATTCCCTATCTTTGCCATCCTTAAAAACAGAGAACATGCCAAAACAAAAAACGAATTCCAGTGCTAAGAAGCGTTTTAGTCTGACTGGAAGCGGTAAAATCAAGCGGAAGCATGCTTTCAAACGTCACATTCTTACGAAGAAAGAGAAAGATCGCAAACGTGGTCTGACTAAGAGTGGCCTTGTAAGCGCAGCAGATACCCCGAACGTAAAGTTCATGCTGGGAATCTAAGCAGCAGCGACCAAAGGAAAATTATCGTCCAGGTTAATTAAAACCCGGATTTTAGTAAAAAAAGACTCTGAAAAGAGCGCTAAAATTCAAAACCGGTGCAAAGAGCAATCTAAGTACCACAAAAAAAGAAAGAAATGCCAAGAAGTGTCAATCATGTAGCCAGTAGGGCTCGCAGAAAAAAAATCCTCAACCTGACCAAAGGTTATTGGGGAGCAAGAGGTAACGTTTGGACAATCGCCAAAAATACACTCGAAAAAGGTTTAACGTATGCTTACCGTGATCGTAAGAACAAAAAACGCAGCATGCGTGGATTGTGGATTCAGCGTATCAATGCCGGTGTTCGTGAACACGGTATGAGCTACTCCGAATTTATGGGTAAAATGAATGCCAAAGGAATGCAGCTAAACCGTAAGGTGCTTGCTGACCTGGCGATGAATCACCCCGAGGCGTTTGCAGCGGTCGTGAACCAGATAAAATAAGACTTAGGTCCATCTCATAAGAAAAGCGCTTTCGATATGGAAGCGCTTTTTCATTTCTTCACATTTGACCCGCTATAATTAGCAGATTTTAACGTTATGGATACAGTTAAATGGGTTTATTTGTAGAGGAATATTAACGTACTAAATACCATGAAAGCAATAGCAAAAAGATCGGAAATTAAAGGGAGCACCTACCTTGTTAAACTCCGTATAGACGCAAGAACAGTTATTACTGTAAGAACAAAAGAAAGCCTTAAGAACTGGAAAGCAAAATATCCCGACGCAGTTGAATTGGCCTGAAGCTTTTTTAAGCGCTCAGAGCCATTTTTTTCTTCTGAAATAATACATTAATCCCAACATCACACTCAGCATGATCGCCCAGACGGCTGCGTATCCATACCGCGACTTCAGTTCCGGCATAAACTCGAAATTCATGCCGTAAATGCCGGCTATAAAGGTGACGGGAATGAAGATGCTGGACATGATCGTCAACACCTTCATCACTTCATTCATCTTATTGGCGTTCGTGCTGAGGTAAATGTCCATAATTCCGCTCAGCAAATCCCTGTATGTTTCTACTGTGTCAATTACCCGCGAGGTGTGATCCTGAAGGTCACGGAAAAACAAGTGCGTATTGTCCGTTATGAAATCTGATTCTGAGCGCAGAATATTAGCGACGAGATCGCGTGTCGGCCAGACGTGTTTGCGTAAGCTGATCACTTCGCGCTTGAGTTGATACAGCTCAATCAATGATTTCTGATCGGGATTACTGATGATTTCTTCCTCAATGCGTGCTACTTTGTCGCCGATGATTTCAAGCACGTGAAAATAATAATCCACCACGGCATCCATCATGGCGTAAAAAAGGTAATCCGCCCCTAGCTTCCGAACGCGGCCCTTGCCTTGACGCAGCCTGTTTCTGATTACATCAAAGGCATCGCCGCCGTGTGGTTCCTGAAACGAAATAACGGTATTACCTGCTAGAATAATCGAGAGCTGCTCCAACACGACCTTGTCTTCATACGTAATCATCTTCATGATCGTAAGTAAGTAGTGCTCGTAATCTTCATACTTAGCGCGCTGATCTACATGCACTATATCTTCTAAAGTGAGTGGGTGAATATCGAAATGCTTTCCTATTTGTTCAATCAAGGCAATATCGTGCACCCCTTCAACATTAATCCATTTGACCATGTTGTCCTTAACATGGCCGAAACATTCGCTAATGTCATAAAAATCTTTTTCAATGAGTTCTGTTTCGTTGAACTCGATTAACGTAATGCGGACTTTGCTGTCTGCCGGGGGCCCCACATAATGGAGGGTTCCCGGGGGTGCGCCAAGGTTTCTGGAATTACTCTCCATCGGATTCAAGCGTATTATTTAAGCCTTCTACTACCACCACGATTTCACCCTTCACTGGTTTTTGTGTAAAATGCTGAATGAGTTCTGTGACCGTTCCGCGTCGGGTTTCTTCGAATAGTTTACTGAGTTCACGTGAGACACTCACGCGGCGGGTAGGACCGAGGTGTTCTGAAAATTCTTGAAGTAGTTTTAAAAGCCGGAAGGGCGACTCATATAAAATAAACGTCTTAGTTTCTAAGGCCAGCATTTTTAATCTGGTCTGTCGCCCTTTCTTTTGCGGCAGGAAT
>CALPON020000071.1 GCA_943325195.2 Sphingobacterium thalpophilum
AATACGGCGAAGATGGTCATCGCTTCTGCGGAACGGTTAATCGCCATGCGCCATTTTTGACGGAACAAGAGGAGTACTGCCGAGATGAGTGTACCTGCGTGACCAATACCAATCCACCATACAAAGTTGGTGATATCCCATGCCCAGTCCACATTATTACTGCTACCCCAGGCACCAATACCGATTCCGATCGTATAGGCAAGGCTACCAATACCCCATAGAAAACACAGGACGCAAACGGTGATAAGTGTGTACCAGCCTCTTGCTGCTTTTCCTTCAATTGGGGCAATAATATCGTCGGTAATCTGGCGATACGATTTGTTACCCAAGATTAATGGTATCCTAATTTCTGATTCTGCGTGCATAATCTCTGTTTAATTTTTTTCCTAAATCTATTATGAATGTTTCTCCGTCTCGTGAGCAGGTGCTTTTGCCACTTCTGTGTGACGGAGGATCGGCTCTTCCTGATTGCGGACTTTTACTTTATAAGAACTTGTCGGCTTCACACCCACATCTTCCAGAAGGAAGAAGGTGCGCTCATCTGCTCTCTCTTTAGAAACCTGTGATTCAGAATCATTCAGGTCACCAAAAATAATCGCACCCGTTGAACAAGCTGCTTGACAAGCGGTTTTAATAGCGCCGTCTTTTATTGGAGCGCCTGCTTTTTTAGCTTCCAACTTACCTGCCTGCAAACGTTGCACACACATACTACACTTCTCCATTACACCGCGGCTACGAACCACAACGTCAGGATTCAATACCATACGCCCAAGCTCTTGTTGCGCAGGGTTAATATCCGCAAACACATCATTACCATTGTAATTAAACCAGTTGAAGCGACGAACTTTAAAAGGACAGTTGTTCGCGCAATAACGGGTCCCAATACAACGGTTATAAGTCATCATATTAAGTCCTTCTGAACTGTGGGTGGTCGCTAATACTGGACAAACCGTTTCACAAGGAGCATGATTACAATGCTGACACATCATTGGCTGGAAGGTCACCTGCGGATTCGCAGATGGATTTTCCATTTCAATGTAAGTTTGTTTTGATCCCAGTCCTTCTTCATGTCCCTTCTCTAGGTTCATGTCTGAGCTATAATACCGGTCAATCCGCAGCCAGTGCATTTCACGCACGCGGCTAACTTCTAATTTACCAACTACCGCGACGTTATTTTCAGATGTACAGGCCACCACACAGGCACCGCAACCAAAACATAAATTCATGTCGATACTCATGCCCCACTTGTGACCAGGACGTGGGTGTGCCGCCCATAAATCGATTTCATTCACCGATTTTTTGCCGCCACCATGCACAGTCACTTCCACTGCTGGATTCCAAACGGCTTTATCGTTTTCTTTGAACTCTTTTAGAGAGACTTCGCGTAATAAAAATTCTTCACGACCCATGATGGTGTGTTGAATCTGTGTCGCAGAGAAACGGTGTTCTTCACCGGTATCTTTCATGCTCACATTGGTGACAATCGGCTGAATAGAGTCATTGATCAAACTCATCATCGGGAAGGCATTCACGCCAACGCCGTTTGCAACTCTCATGGTATCTGACTTACGGCCATATCCAACCGCTAATCCTATTGTTCCCGGTGCTTGACCCGGCTGCGGGTAAACAGGAACTTTCACCGTCACCCCATTCGCAGTCAGTTCAATAATACTTCCATCAATGTCTTGACGCAGCATTTCACGCAGTGCCAATTTCTTAACATCAATGGGACTCATGGTCACATAATTATCCCATGTTACTTTAGAGATAGGATCTGGTAATTCCATCAGCCACGGGTTGTTGCTGTAGTTACCATTTCCAAGTCCTACTTTCTCATAAACGAATAATTCAAAGTTATCGCCACTTGCAGCTTTCACTGATGTAGCCATGCTGGCTGCCTTCCCATAATCTACTGGCAATTCAGCAAGGGGTTCTGCTACTTTTACTTCTTTTGCAGCTGGCATTTCCGGCTCAACTGCAGCAGTTGAATCGTTACTCAACAACGTAGAGATAGCCATGGCTATTCCCGCCATGATTGGTTTTCCAGTTGAATCGATAGCCATTGGCGCCACTTCTACTGCTTTCTGAACATAGGTTTTTACTGCGCCGTCATGCAGAGCATTCGCCCAGAAGGTCGGGAAGTCCCCAAATTTACCTTGCGCAGGGAATACGCGGTTATTCCAATACCCTTGCAGGTAGGTGAGATAATCTACTTTTGATCCGGACCATTTCAGGAGGGTATCTTGGAACTGGCGGGTACCTTCGTGACGCGGTTTTGCAAAGACCGGGTTAATGACCGGTTGTTGTAAGGTGAATAAGCCTGCTTTTGGATGCGCATCACCCCATGATTCGAGGTAATGGTGATCAGGACAAACGATGCTTGCGAGTTGCGTGGTTTCATCCATCACCTGGCTGAATGAAATACGCGTAGCGACTTTCATGTAAGCCTTTTCAAAATTTAGTGCTGCTGGTGCTGAATAGACAGGGTTGCAGTTATAGGTCATGAGGACATTTACTTTGCCGGAAGCCATTTCAGCTGTCAGTTCCGCAAATTCCTTATCATCCCCTTGTTTTAAGTTGACGTGGTTTTCGATATCTACGGTCTTTCCGTAGTTGTCAAGCATTTTATTAATACCAATTACAAGTGTCTGCACGCCTTCATCATTCAATCCAGCAACCACGAGTGATTTACCTTTCATGTCGATGAGCTTTTCAGCGGTCTTTTTGATTGCAGCAGTCGCCGTCTCACTAACAATCTTGCTGTCTGCACTTAGTTTTGCATTTCCTGTTCCTGAAGCTACCGCGTTATAGAGCGCTACTGCAACTTTTCCGAGTTCACTCGGTTTTACCATGTAACGGTAATCCGCATTAGCGCCGGTTAGTGACAAAGTAGTTTCGAAATGAATGTGCTGACTCATTACCGGATTTTCTTTGCTTACCTTACGGTTTGCAGCATATCCTTTTGAAAATTCCTCACCGGAGATCCAGTTACCTAGGAAGTCACAGGCGATACCAACTACCATTTTCGCTTTTGCGAAATCGTAAGAAGGAAGAGCAGCTTTTCCGAAGGCGGTTTTATTTGCTTTCACTATTCCACTGTAAGAAACAGCGTCGTAAGTCACATGTTTTGCATTCGGATTTTTAGCAATGAATTGGCCAATCACCGCTTTGGTAGAAGGACTAATGATGGTTGAGGTCAAAATACGAATCGTGGCGCCGGTAATTGCTGCCATTGCTTTCTTATCAACAACATTCCAATCCGTCTGGTCTTTTCCTAACCAAGGTCCTTTCAGACGGGCATTGTCATACAAGCCAAGAACTGAAGCCTGCACACGCGCATTCGTTCCGCTGTGTGCGAGCCCTTTGAGGTCATTTCCTTCAATCTTAATGGGACGGCCCTCACGGGTCTTCACCAAAATACTTGCGAAATCATGTCCGTCATAAAAAGTGGTCGCGTAAAAGTTGGCAACACCAGGTGTTACCTCTTCCGGCTTAACGACGTAAGGAATTGAGCGGACAACAGGTGTCTCACATGCGGCCAGTGCTACGGCAGCTGTTGAAAAACCCATTACCTTCAGAAAGTCGCGGCGTGATGTGCCATTGGACTGCGCTTCATCGCTGCTGAGGAATTCTTCCATTGGAATTGATTCAGCAAACTCATTTTTGCTCTGAGCCTGAAATTCAGGACTATTGTGCAATTCCGGTAAACCTCTCCAGTATTTCTTTGACATAGACATTACTTATATAATTTCTTTACTGATTCTAATTAATAGTGGCATTTTGCGCATTCAAGTCCGCCGATTTTTTCAACAGTAAGCTTCACATCCAGCTGACCAGCATATTTTTCTTTCAGTGCTTTGTGGAGACGGTCGTAATACGGATTTCCAGCCATCACTACTTCAGTCTTACGGTGACACTCAATACACCACTTCATGGTTAACTGAGCTTTCTGTTCAACCGTTGTCATTTTCTTTACATCCCCATGGCAGGTTGCACACTCTACTTTACCAACTACCACGTGCTGAGAGTGATTGAAGTAAACGTGATCCGGCAGGTTGTGAACTTTGATCCACTTCAACGGATTCTGTTTTGAATTATCATAGGTCCCATCCTTCGGATTAAAGCCAGCCGCTTCGTAAATTTTTCCGATTTCTTTTGTCCCGTACTGCGGACCAGATTGAATTCCTTTGTGGCAATTCATACACACATTGACAGAAGGAATTCCCGCGTGACGCGACTTCTCAACTGAACTGTGGCAATACTGACAAGCGATTTCATTATCACCGGCATGAAGCTTGTGAGAAAACTTAATTGGCTGGTCAGGATGGTATCCTTTTTGAGTTTTGTAATCGTAATACACACCTATGTTCCAAGCCGCATCCCAACAGCCTTTCATGCCAACAAAAATAATGATGATGCTCGCCACACCAACCACCCGGCGATGTGCGCTAACCCATTTTTTAATTTCTTCTAAGAATGTCGGATCAGATTCCGTCTCTTTACCTTCTGCTCTGCCAGCGGCATTCTGCAAGGACATGCGCACACTCCGCAAAGCAACGAATAGAATAGCCAGAATAACAATAACACCCAACAACAGATACAAGGGATCAATTCCATCTTCCTGAACAGCCGTTGCACCAACCGTATCGGTCTGCGGTCCTTTCGGAGTGCCTACAACCGGAGCAGGCGCCCTTAAAAATCCAATAATCGCATCAACATCCTTTTCACTCAACTGTCCTTCAAACACATTCATTTGTGCTTTACCGTTCTCGTTGTAAATCTTGTTGGCGTAGGCATCCCCAGACTTAATCACTTTCTGATTGTTCAGAATCCAGCGGTTTAACCAATCTCCCTTTGGAGCACGGTCAAAAATCCCTGCTAAGCCCGGACCGGTGAGCTTCTGATCACCATGTGAAACGTGACAAACCGCACAGTTCTGCTTAAATAATTTAGCCCCGTCCTGCGCCTTTACATTGGAAATGAAGAAAAAAACCGTGAAAATAGCTGTTACCAAAGCTTTTAACGGAATCCTGGAGTTGTGGTTTTTCATATAAAAAAATGAGAAATGTGTTCTATTTTCAGCACGTTATGACAAATTAATGACACAAATCGTTGGCAAATTTAGCAGAAGATTTAAGATTAAGAAGGGTAATTTTTTAATTATTTTAAGCACTGCTGTAATTTATAATCAATCTAAATAACATTCAGGGCCCGCTCTTGCCGCAGCTTTCAAAGCCTGCAAAAAAAAATGCCGAAAGATACTTTTCCGGCACTTAGGGTAATCGCTTAATTTGGGGTCTAGTCTTTTTTCGATTCCCAGGTAGCCGCCTGCCTTCTGCTGAAGCGCAGTCCCAGCATAATCTCGTGAGAACCTCCGGATAGTTTTTTGATCCGTGTTGTGGTCACATCGTAAGAATAACCGATGGTCAGATAGTCCTTGTACATGTATCCAAGAAGGAAAGAAACGGCGTCCATGTGCCTGTATACTGCTCCCAACCAGATCTGTTTTTTATAGATTCCACGCAAGCCCACATCCACTTTCGCCGGTGCAGGTTTAACGTATTTGAATAAGAAAGAGGGTTCAATCGCGAAATCTTCGTCCACTTCAAGAGTGTATGCCCCGCTGAAATTCAACTGACTCACAAGGCGACTGTTTTTGTATGCACCAGCATAAAGTTCAATAGGTGCCTGGTAGATTTGCGGCAGGGACAATCCGACATAAAACTTATTCTTCTGATAAAAATAGACACCAGCACCCAAATCCGGCACGGGAGCGGTCCGGTAGGAGGTTAACAACTGCTGGTCAGATTCATCCCGAAGGGTAATCTTATTTCCGTCAATTCCCCATTGCATCAATCCCGCACTGACACCAAATGACAGCTTGTATTCCTCCGTCAATTTCAGATGATACGCATAACTAGCGCTGATACCGGTACGACGGGTTGGCCCAACGATATCCGTGTAGAGATTCATACCCAATCCCATTTTGTGATCTTTCATCGGCCCCTGAATGGTCATCATGTATGTTCGGGGCGCATCATTAATCCCCACCCACTGATGACGATTGTTGGTGCGAACCTCTGTAAAATTATCCCGTCCCGCTACGGCAGGATTAATCGCCATTTCATTGAGCATATACTGCGAATACTGCGGTAACTGCTGTGCACGCAACGCAATACTTAGCGCAAAAACGAATAGTAGAAGGATATTTTTCATCATCTGAAGATCGTAATGGGTCCTGTTATTGGTTTAGGGTAGGCAAAGTGATTGAGATTGATCACATAGTAATAAGTCCCAACCGGCAGGGCTTTTCCCTTGAAGGTACCATCCCATGGCGTTTCGTACCCTTTTGAATAAAACACCTGATCCCCCCAACGGTTATAAATCTCCACGGTGTTGTCTGGAAACTGACTGACATAATCGATCAGGAAGTAATCATTTTTTCCATCATCATTCGGACTGAAACCAGAATTAATTCGAATAGCTGGAATTATTAGCACCTGCACGGTGTCGCTCTCCAGACAGCCTTCGCCATAAATAATGCTGACCGTGTAGGTTACATTGGTCGTATTGCTAGCTACCGGATTCTGTAATTCATCGCCATCCAAAAATTCGGCAGGTGCCCAAGTATGTTTTGGTCCGCCTACCAAGCTCGTTGGATTACCACCAATAACGGTGCTGGAATAAACTGGCATGGTGTACGTGCGTGGTCCCGCATCGAGGTATGGTCGGGGATAAACACCTGCAATTACTGTTTTGGTATCGAAACAACCTGGCAGCGAAGAGAAGACCGTTAAGGCGATTGTCTGCGTTTCTGTCAAGGTTAATGGAAGAATTACTGTGTTACTGAGCGTGTTAGTGCTTGCCGCGTCTGTCCATAAATAAGTACCGCCCCCTGAAGAAGTAGCCGCACTGAGCAGAACTTCTGTGCCAATGCAGACAGTGAAATCAGGACTTGTGTTTGCTGTTACAGTAATGCTAGGGATGACAGCCAGCGTGCTCGGCAGACCTGCGCAACCCAAACTATCTCTGACGGTGATGGTGTATTGTCCAGAGGCGAGGTTTTTTATCGGTGTAGCAGTTGCACTAATACTTGCACCACTTAATGTGAAGGAATAAGGTGCTGTGCCTCCACTAATGGTGAGGGAAGCGGAACCATCTGCCAGCCCTTTACAAGAATTATTCCCTGCAATTGCTGTAAAGCTCACAGCTACTGGATTAGCCAGATTTACCACCACTGTATCTGTACATCCCTTGGAATCCATGACGGAAGCGGTGTAAGAGTTACTGCAGAGCGAGAAGGACTGAAAAGAGGAAGAGCCATTGCTCAAGCTGAAGGTAAAAGGAAGCGTCCCACTGACCGGCTGCAGCGTTATTATCCCATTACAATCGTTTTTACAAATTAATTTTTTCACAGCCACCTGCAGTTCAACCTCCGGTTCTGCGGCGATCGCTACCTGAGCGACATTCACACAGCCATTGGCCGCGGTTACGGTCAAGGTCAAAAGTCCTGGCGGTAGATTGCTCACAACGGACGCTGTTGAACCCGTACTCCATAAATAAGTAAGCGCATTTGTTCCAGTAGCCACTACCGTTGCTGCACCCTGGCTGAGACAGTCTGCATTCGTCTGCGTCAGAGAAAACTGCGGTACCTCGAAATTACTAACATTGACAATCACTGATTTTGTGCAGCCCGCAAGGTTATCTGTCACAGTTAACGTGTATGAGCCAGGACCAGCGTTACCAAGAGAGTACGTGCTTACAGCACCGGGCATCCAAAGGTACGTGACTGGTCCGCTGTTACCATTAACAAAAGCGTTAATGCTTCCATCTGCGGGAACTGCGGTGCAACTTGGAGGAGTAATGAACGTCGAAATCGTAAAGTCATTGGCAGAATTAACTGCCAGTGAGGCAATGCGCACACAGCTATTGGCATCCGTCATACGGACAAAATAGGTCCCTGGACAAAGATTGTTGACTGAATTGATCGTACTGGTCTGCGCAGGATTGATCCAATTGTAGATATAGGGTGCTAATCCGCCAGCAGGCGTAATGGTGGCAGATCCATCACAAGAAGCAGGACAAGACTCATCAACGACCGTGATACTCTCTGAATTTATACCATTGGAATTATTAATAATTACGTTTTCAAGCTGAGCACAATTCGAAACGTCCTTCACAAGGACCTGATAAAGTCCAGCGCATAGGTTTGTGAGTGTGCTGGTACTTTGACCGGTTGTCCACGTATAACTATAGGCGGGACCGTTACCACCCGAGGCAGAAATAGACACGCTGCCATTACATAAATTACAATCCGGCTGAACTACCGTTGTTACGAGAGATAGAGCTGGAGCGGAACCAATGCCAACACTGAATGTATTACTACAGCCCCGTGTATCGGTCACCAAAACTGAATAAGTGCCAGTACAAAGATTGTTTGCCACATTTCCAATCTGCCCATTATTCCAGTTTACAGTGGCTGTTAAGGCAGTCGTAGTAGTGCTCACTACATTTATTGTGGCAGAGCCCAGGCAATCACCCGCGCAGATGTTATCAACCACGCTCACTGGCTGCTGAATAATGATATTATTCAATACCTGCAAAGAGACAACCGGAGTCACGGTACACGCATTCGCATCGGAAATAGTGAGGCTGTAATCACCACCGCAAAGGTTGGTCAGGGTCGTCAAAGTGGATGTAAATCCATTAGGTCCCACCCAGTTAAATCCATAACCGGGTGTGCCTCCGGCGGTGCTGATGGAGACGGAGCCGTCGCAGATACCAAAACAAGTTGGTTCCACGCTGGAAGTAGTGATTGTAATGACAGGAGGGGCCGAGATTTGCACACCATAATACGTTTTACAATTATTCGCTGGATCAGTAATTTCAACACTGTATGAGCCAACACATAGGCCAGAAATGCTAGTATTAGTGGACCCCGGTACAGCAGGCGGTAACCAGAGCAAGGTGGCTGTTGAAGGAATTACGGCTGTCACCGTTGCAGACCCATCACATTGTCCGAAGCACTGCAAACTGGTGCTGGCCACGGTTGCGGTAGGACCGTTAGATGCAGAGACCGGCACGACGACGGTGTTCGTACAATTATTCGCATCCGTGATAAGAACAGTATAGATTCCTGATGAGAGGTTATTCACCACTGTAGTGGTTCCTGCTGCTGGTGGTAACCAAGAATAAGTGAGTGCGCCAGTGCCGCCTGAACCTGCCACCGTTATTGATCCATTAGGAGTCTGACAGAGTGCAGGACTAGTGGTATAACCGGCAGTAATCTGAGCCGGCGCTGTCAGTGAGAACGTAGATGAAACGGAACAACCATTGGCATCTGCAATATTAACGGTATAGATATTTGGGACACCACTGATAGGGCTGCTGCACAGTCCGCCAATAGTAGAACCCGTTACACCCGACGGCAACCAGGTGATGGTAGTGGTCCCTACTGTGTTCGACGGATTACTGACTGCTGCGCCATCGCAGTTGCCAAAACAAAACGGATTGGTGAACGTGAGATTGGCAGAAATAGCTGCTGGGTCAGTAAGCAGGACTGTGCTCGTTACGGTACAGAGACTCGCGTCCGAAATACTCAGCGTATAGATAAGTGAACCCGCTCCGGCGCTGAGTCCGACCGGATTTTGTCCGGTTCCAACTGGTAACCAGGTATACACGAGTGCGCCCTGTCCCCCCGTTACTTGCGTGGTAATACTGCCATTAAAGGCGCCCGGACAAAGTGGATTAGTTGCGGTAAGGGTTGCATCAAAGACAGCAGGACTGTTAATTACAAATGGCGTGAGTGTGGTACATCCTTGCGCATCTGAAACGGTCACGGTATAGAGACCAGCCGTCAAATTAGTAGCGACACTGGAGGTAGCAGCACTGCCCGTCCACGTATAAGAGTATGGTGCGGTGCCGCCAGAGACACTGTAAGTAGCCTGACCATTATTTCCACCGAAACAACTGACCTGACTATCAATCGTCAGCGTTTCACTAAGAGCGGTCGGCTCAGTGATTTGAAAAGTATTAACTCCGACGGCAGTACAAACACCGTCGCTCACTGTCACCGAATAAATTCCTGCGCTCAGCCCGGTTAGCACCGAGTTGGTACTTCCGGCAAAGCCAGCAGAAGCCACAGCCGGCCAGTTGAATGTGACCCCAGCGGTAGGAGAAGGAGTAACCGAAATACTACCATTTGCAGCGCCGAAACAGGTAATTCCTGCTGAAGTGCTAGTAAAAGTAAAGGCAGCAGGTGAAGTAAGTGTAAAATTTTGGATGGTACTGCAACTTGCACCATCCGTAATGGTCGCGGTATAAACAGCCCCTGTAGCACTAGCAGTGAGACCAGATATGGCAGCCACTGATCCCCCTGAAGAACTTCCTGTAGACCAGTTGACAGAGTAAGAAGGAGTTCCCGGAGTTCCACCGCTGAGAGACATGCTGATCACACCCGTGGTTCCACCAAAGCAGGCCACATTGGTCTGAGTCGCAAGTACCGTTAAGGAAGGAGACTGTGCAACAAGTATAGAAACACTGTTTGTGCAATTGTTAACATCGCTGAGTAGCAGGGTATACGTTCCTGCTGCCAGACTATTTGCAGTAGTGGAACTGACTGCAACTATTGAACTGGTATTAGCCGGAAACCAGGTGAAGGAGGGAGTCGAAGCAGATGTGCTGTAGGTCAGGACACCCGTTGAAAAACCATTACAAGCAACAGAAAGTGAGCTGACGAGGGTGAGTGAAGGTGCCAATGGTGCGAGCAAATTACTGGCGTAAACGGTAGAACAACCAGCGCTGGTAATGGTGACCTGATAAGGACCTGCGACCAGATTTGTAACTAAAGAAGTAGTGCCAACTGCCGGCGTCCATGCATAGGTATAATTAAGTCCGTCACCGCCGCCAGCCGTTACCGTAATACTGCCATTGTTCGGAGTGATGCAGTCGCTCGGACTATTGCTATTGAGAGTAGCCGTAATAGGCGGGTTTGGAGAACCGATAGTAAAAGAAGTATTCGCAATACAAATACCCTTGGTGACCGTTAAAGTGTGCACGCCGAAATTGGCATTCGTAATGGATGAGGTAGTAGCGCCTGAAGGTGACCAAGAATAGGTAAAAGCACCGGCAGTAGGACCGCCACTGGCTGTGACGGTGATGGCACCGTCGAGAACACCGGGACAACTGACATTGGTGACGCTCCCAGTTATTGTGATACTAGAAGCTGGTATTACCGATGCGATGGCAGAAGCGACACAATTAATTGGCGAACTAGAATCGGTCACCTGCAGTGTATAAGGACCTGCAGCAAGACCCGTTGCTACAGAGCTTGTACCTGCTGATGGCGTCCAAGAAAAAGAATAGCCCGGTACCCCGCCACTGATGCTGGTGGCCGCCAGGGAACCGTCGGAGGCCCCGAAGCAGGTAGTCGTGCCGTTTGGCACACTGGCAATAATGATGACCGGTGAAATAGTAAAAGGAGATGCGACACTGCAATTTTTAAAGTCAAAGGCCGTGACTGTGTAGGGTCCAGGACAAAGTCCAGCTTGCACAGAACTGGTGCCTGGCACAATACCCAGACTGTTCGTATAAACATAACTATAAGGACCTGTACCTCCTGTGGTAGTGACCGATGCGCCACCAGAGCAAGAAGCGCAGCTGCTGGTGGTTCCGACTGCAGTAATCACAAGGGCCGAGGTGGGAGTACCAACAGGCACATTGAGACTTGCGGTACAACCCGACTGATCAATGACTGTTGCAACAAAAGTTCCCGTACAAAGATTTGTAAACGAGCCCGTCGCATTAACAGGGAGAGGGGCAGCCGGCAAACTGTAAGTAATTGTGCCTACTCCACCACTGACCACTGCAATAGTCGCGGAACCATCGCAGTTTCCAATGCAATTAACAGGAGTGGCCGTTTGAGAAATAACAATCGGAAGTGGCTGCGTGATCGGTACTGTGAAGCTTTGTGAACAGGCGCCGGAACCAATGCTCACTGTATAAATCTGAGCGGTTAAATTAGTAGCTGTCTGCGTGCTCTGTCCACCAGGATTCCAGTTATAAGTATAGGCTCCGGAAGGCCCGCCCGCCGGGTTCACAAGCGCCGAGCCAGTATTGCCCCCATTACAGGTGACGTTGGTGATGACGCTGCTCGTGATGGTGATGGCCAAAGGTTCTGTCACCACTGTAGTTGCTGTCAAGGCGCAGCCATTGTTATCTTGAACCCTCAGCGTGTAAGTGCCTGCACAAGCAGCAGCTACGTTCTGAGTGGCATAAGATACTGCTCCCGAAGTCCAGCTATAAGTAAATGGCGCTGTACCGCCTGTTGCTGGGGAGGCGGCCAATTGCCCATCACAGACACTAAAGCAGGAAGCTGCGGTGGCAGAAGGTGTCGAATTAATACTATTGGCAGGTTCCGTAATGGTGGTCGTAAAGGACTGTGGGCAGGTTGCCGGTATTCTGCTATCAGCAAGCAATAAGGTGTAGGTTCCAGCACAAAGTGAAGTAAAAGTGGCGCTCGCAGAGGCCGCCGCAGTGACTGTCAGTGCGGGAGTTCCAATCAATGTATAGGTATAAGGCGTAATTCCACCGAGAGGCGTTGCCCGAAGTATTCCATTGCAGGCTCCAAAACAAGTAACATTGGTGCTCGTAAAAGCAGGGGTATAAGCGGAAGGCGAGCCAACTGTGTTACTGACGATGGCGCTGCAATTGTTAGCGTCCACCACTGTAACACTATAAGGTCCGCAGACATTTACAAAACTGCCGGTTGCCTGCGCAGCCACGAGGGTGCCCGCAAAATTATAGATAAAATTTGGGGTTCCGCCGCTGACCACAGTGACCGCTACAGATCCATCGCACAAGCTGGCGCAACTCGTGGAATTTGTGACTTGTGAAAGGACGATTGGAAGCGGTGCGTTGATGGTGAGGGTTTGATTAGGCTGAGGACATAAATTATTATCTTTATAAACGAGGATGTAACTGCCGGCAGTCAGATTGCTGAGATTGGCGGTATTGCTTGCGGTGCCGGGACCAACGGGCGTCCATGTAAAAGAATAGGGAGCTGTTCCACCACTGACACTGGTTGTAATAGCGCCGTTGTTGGAAGTCCCCTGCCCTGTCGCACAGCTCACATCCGTAGTTGTAAAAGTGATGGTAATCGAACCCGGATCCGTTACCGTCACAAAGACAGAAGGCGAAACACAGGCATTAGCATCCACCACATTGATGGTGTAAATGCCAGCACAACGGCTACTGAGTGTTTGCTGATTCAAGACAGCACCGGTTGGTGTTTGCCAGTTATAGACATAGGGTGAAGTACCTCCACCATTTGTGCTGCCGGTAAGGGCAGCATTGCAAGAATTAAAGCAGGTAGGATTGGTAAAGCTGGCAGAAGCAATCAGAGCGAGTGTCGGCTGGTTAATTGAGAAAGTTCGAGACTGTGCACAGGAAGCGGGGAAAGTCTGATCCCCAACCGTGACGGTATAAAGACCAACACCAGCAGGACTTCCGAAGAGGCCAGAGAAAAAACCGGTCGTGTTGGATTGTGTGCCCAAACTACTTGTGACTGTGTAGCTATAAGGTCCGCTGCCACCACTCGGTGTTACCGTTACTGCGCCAGTAGCGCCGCCGTTACAAAGCACCGAGGTCGTCACAAAAGCAAAAGAATAAATAGGTGGCTCCGTAATAACGACATTCAAAGTGTTACTGTTACACCCTAGCACATCGGTCGCAAATGCAGGATAACTACCTGTTGCAAGCCCAGTAGCGGTGGTCGAGTTACCACCTATCCAGGTATAGGACCAGGGGCCACCATTTCCACCTGAAGCAGTTAATGTGGCAGACCCGGCAGTCGCACCGGGACAGGTGTTACTTTGCGTTATTGCAGTTAAAGTAGCAAGTGGAGGCTGCGTGATAGCAAATGTAAAAGCTTTGGTACAACCGGCTGCATCGAGTAAATTCAGTGTATAATTATTTGCGGCTAAATTTATGAGTGATAAAGTAGCCCCGGTAGAAACACTAGCTACGGTTGCAGTTGGACTTACCAGCGTAGCCACATAATTCGGTGTACCACCCACGATGCTTGTACTAAAGGCCCCCGTAATGGCGCCATTACAAATCACGTTAGTGACCAGACTCGAATTTAATGCAATTGCGGGAATTTCAGTGATGACCAAATTTTTTGTTGTGGTACAACCCAAAATATTATCGAGAATTAGCACGCTGGCGGGACCTGCACAGAGTGTTCCATTGGTGGCGGTATTAGCCGCGACCGGCGACCAGGTATAGCTGTAGCTTCCGGCACCAGTGCCGCCGCTTACGCCTGTGACTGTGACACTGGCCGATCCATTGCAAGTGCCTGCGCAATTGATAGTGGATTGGGCACTCGTTACAGTAAAAGCAGTCGGTTGCGTAATGGAGGTGTTGGTAGTCGTCGTACAGCCTCGTGAATCCGTCAGCGTCACAGAAATAACAGAGGGCGAGAGGCCATTTAATGATACCCCAACATTGGAACTGGTAGGAAAATTACCGCCAGGACTAAAGCTGACAATGTAATTTGGTGTCCCGCCTGTAGGCGTAATGGTATAACCACCGTCTGCCGCGCCAAAGCAGGACACAGTTCGGGTGACAGGAGACATACTTAGAGTTGGCGGAGTTAAAATAGCCCTTGTAAAACTGGCCGTACAATTAGCAGCATCGCGGACATCAATCGTAAAAACACCAGCACAGAGA
>CALPON020000072.1 GCA_943325195.2 Sphingobacterium thalpophilum
CTTTACCAGATGTTTTTAATTGAATTGGCAGCATACCGTGATAGTAAATTTAGTAAATAATGGGAAAAAGCCAAGTTTCTTTGACCGGCATGAGTTTTGCGCTCTAACTGCATCAGACAGCTTAGTTTCATAGTGTTGGTCACGGCTCTGTTTTCCGCTTACTCGCAGGAAGCATCCCGTGACTCGCTCAGCCGTACACGTTTATATCTGAGTGGCGGACTCCTCTGGTCCAGTGCGTTTGCAAATTACCCGCTCAGCAATGAGAATGATGCGTTTAGCTCAACCGCTTATAAGCCGGTAGATACGGCGCAGCGCTACGTCCCGGTATTTTGCTCGGGGCGGACCTGCATTTTTTTCCAGGCTCAGCTGTGACACTGGTCTTTGGCCTGCATTATACAAACACCCGTGCGGAGTATCATAGCACCTATAAGTCGGTAAGTGCCACTTCGCGCACCGGATATTCAAAACTGACACGGACAACGGAGACTGATTATTTTTTTAAGTACAGTGCGCTGAATCTGGGAGCGGGTCTGCAGATCCGTCTGCATAAAGATGTTTACCTGAGCGGCTCGTTTTTTCTGACGCGGCCCCTGCGCATTACGCGCTCGTACAAGGGGACGTCTGAAGCGGTGTATGAGACGAGCAGCGGGGCTGTGGATCGGGAAACATTCCGTGTTTCTGAACAGGAGGTGCGGCTCATTGAAAAGCCTGCTAATTTGTCGTTTCGACTAGGACTCGGTTACCAGTTTAAGTCCGGTGTCTTTCCGTCTACCCTATTTTTATTTCGAAATTTTGGGATGATATTTTCTCTACCATGGTACGGACTGGGCTACAGCATTAGTCTATCCGAGTAGGGATGATTCTTTTTTGATGAGTTCAATCAACTGCTCCGTCTTGTATTCTGCAGGGACCCAGTGGATTTTGATTCCGCTGCGTTCCATTTTTCTAAACCAGGTCATTTGTCTTTTAGCGAACTGCTGAATTGCTGTGAGAAGCTGTTGTTCTAATTCATTGCGCGTAATTTTACCGCTGAGGTAAAGCGAAAGAAACTTGTATTCGAGTCCAAGACGCTGAAGACGCTCATTGCTCAGCCCCCCCGCTAGCAACTGTTCAGCTTCTTCGATCAGTCCTTCAGAAAAACGTTGCCGTAGCCGCGCTTCAATTTTAGCGCAGCGGGTATCACGATCGCTGGCGATGCCGATATAAAGTGGGTGGTAAGGCGATACGAACTTTTTAGGACGAAGCCCATGTTGGCAGAGGTGTTCAGCTATTTCGATGCCGCGAATCAAACGCTTGGCAGAGTGAAGATCCACCTGCGAGGTATGTTCAGAGGAGTAGGCACTAAGTCGCGCGCGCAATTCGGTTGACGAGAGGGTCGCCAGCTCTCGTCGCAGGGACTCATTTTCAGGAATCTGTGTGAGTTCAAAATTCTTTTCCAATGCATCCAAATAGAGGCCGGTGCCACCGCAAATGATGGGTATTTTAGTACGTTCACAAATAGCGATGAAGGCGCGCTGCAATGCCGCTATAAAATCATGTAAATAAAACTGCTCTTCCGGATCGGCAAGGTCCAATAAGTGAACGGGAACTGTTTTTTCATGGAAGCGGTATTCGGCAAGATCTTTACCGGTGCCGATGTTCAGTTGGCGGTAAACCTGTCTACTATCCGCTGAGATAATTTCGGCATCTAGTTCCAAGGCAAGAGAAGCTGCCATTTTTGTTTTTCCGGAGGCAGTGGGACCAAGGACGACCAAGCAGTTGTTGGGACTCATTCTGCCAAAATTACCTAATTAGTCGGCCAACGGCAAGCAGGCGAAGACCAAGGACAAACCCTAAGTTGACGTTTATTAACGCGTAGCCACGACCTTTGTTTCTTACTTTTGTTGCACGAAGTTGACAGGAAAATGACACTAAATTTTGCCAGTTTTAATTCGCTCGGAACCAGTCAGAAAATGGATGCTGTTTGGCAATGGGCGTTTTTATTGGGAAAAAGAGGGGGCATTGGTAGCAACACCTTTTTGTATGTTTTGAATGGGTTTTTTGTGGAAGTTTTTATAAAAACAGACGACAACACGATCCTCCATATTGAGGCACTTGATTTCCTATCACTCGATCACTTGCAAAGTTACGCAATCGAAAGGTCCAATCCTTTTTTGCGGGCGATTGCCTGATGATGACGATCTTTTAAAGTCTAAGCGGCTCCTTTCTGTTTACAGAAGTGCTCTGAATTGGTTTTGGTTAAAGGCTTCATGACTTTTAACCAGTCCCGCCAAAGGTGGGATAAAAGGGGTTTTCCCAATTCATAGTGGAGTCGCTTAGACTTTTTACTTTTACCCTCTTACTTTTGATTTCTGACCGCAAGCACCTTCGCCCACTAAATTCGCAGTTCTGCAAGCGTAAGCCTCCTTTCTATTTTTTTAGGATTTCAACGCCGGTCCTTTCTTTACTTTTGGACAATGAAAGTACAGTTATTTAAGCCGCATCCGTGGCATGGTATTCCCGTAGGTGATAATTGCCCCGAAATCATTACGGCTTATATTGAAATGGTCCCTAATGATACGGTTAAATACGAAATCGATAAGTTGACGGGATACCGAAAGGTGGATCGTCCCCAGAAATTTTCCAATTATGTCCCTGCGCTTTATGGCTTTGTTCCTCAAACTCTTTGTGATGAAGAGGTGCGCGCCTATGCGCAAAAAATGGCCGGTAAACCAGTAGAGAAGGGCGATGGGGATCCCTTGGATATTTGTGTTCTCACCGAAAGACACATTACCAGTGGCGACATCATTCTTGAAGCCATTCCCATTGGTGGTTTCCGAATGATTGATAAAGGCGAGGCGGATGATAAAATTATTGCCGTTTTGAAACAAGATGAGGTATACGGCAATCTGAAAGATGTTTCCGATTGTCCGGAGACCCTTATCAATCGTCTCAAGCATTATTTTCTGACCTATAAAAACATGCCCGGCCAGGAGTTAAAAACGGTGGAGATCACCCATACCTATGGCCGCGAAGAAGCACAGGAAGTGATTCGAAGAAGTATGAGGGATTACGACCGGCAGTATCGTTCGCACCTGGATGTTGGCGTGTAGTTAAAGCTGCGCCTCCAGATTCAGCTGCCATTTCCAAGCACTACTCATCATGTCGTCCAGCGAATAAATGGGTGACCAGCCTAACTCTTTCTTGACTAAGGAATTGTCCGCATAGACAGCTATGACATCTCCCGCGCGCCTTGCTCCTACAGTGTAGTTCAGTTTTTTACCGCTGACCTTTTCAAAGGACTGAATTACTTCGATTACACTTACCCCTTCGCCGGTGCCGAGATTGTATAGATTAAGTTGTTTTTTATTTTTTCCATCGAGTAGATTGTTCAATGCCTTTACGTGCGCATCGGCAATGTCAGACACGTGAATGTAGTCACGAATGCAATAGCCGTCGCGGGTTTCATAATCATTACCAAACACGGTGAGTGAATTTTTTTCTACTGCGGTTTGGGTGATGACCGGCACCAAATTGTTAGGTCGGCCCAGTGGCACTTCACCATTTTTTCCGCTCATGTGCGCTCCAACCGGGTTAAAATAGCGGAGGAGCGTCGCGTTAAACCAAGCTTGGGACTGGCAGAAAAAAGAAATTATTTCTTCGCCCATTTGTTTGGTGTGCGCATAGGGGCTTTCCGCTTTAGCCATGGGTGTTTGCTCGGTCACCGGCAACTGGGTGGAATTACCGTAAACTGAGCAGGAAGAAGAAAAAATAAAAGCGGCTGTTTTTTTACTGCGACAGTATTTCAGCAGGTTAGTGAGCGAGACGTTATTGTTATGATAGTAGAGCAGGGGATCCGCCATACTGTCCGGCACACTTTTAAATGCTGCAAAATGAATGATGCCATCAATGGTGCCAATTCCGTCAAAAGCGGTGATGAGCGCTTTTTCATCACAAAGGTCTAGTTCGAGTACCTCAAAAGCTCGAGATTGAATGGAGCGGATGCGATCGTAGGTATGAGCAGAAGAATTTGAATAATTATCCACTGAGACCACTCGGTAATTTGTTTTTGCAAGCAGTTCGATGATCGTGTGTGAACCAATATAGCCGGCCCCACCGGTAACAACGATAGTTTTCATAGTTCTCAAAGGTAAGAACTTATACTGAGGTGGAAAGGATGTTCTGATAGGCCTGCTGGTATATCTTTACGGCAGAGCGGTGGTCAAAATTCTCGAGCGCAATCCTTCGTAAGCCCCCCTTTTTAAAGTGAGTGGCCAGGTAGGCGTCACAGGCTGTTTCGTAGGCGGTTTCCGAAAAGCCTTGGACCAGAATACCACCCTGAAAGGTTTTAAATAATTCATCACCATCCCCAATGCCACGGTTGCTGATAATGGGGAGGTCCATCGCCCAGCATTCGGCCATTTTTGTGGGAGAAGAGGCGATTTTACTGTACGCGGGTTTAATAAAAAAGATGGCGGCGCGCGCTTTGGCCAAATAGGCCGGCACTTCTGCGTGGCGGGCAGAGGCAGAGCGGATGAAGGACAGGTCGGCCTGAAAACTACTGAGTACACGCTGCAATGCCTGTTGGTCTCGGGTGAGAATTAGAAGGCGAAGGTCTGGTATTTTACGCCGCCAAACGAGCAGGCATTCGATCATTTCCCGTGTCTGATACCAGGTGCCGATGGAGCCGGTATAGACAAAGAGATGGGTATCTTCTGGCAAGTCGCTAATTAAATGGCCTCTTACTTTTTCAGGGTCGAAGAGTGCGGTATTTGTGCAGCAGGGAATAATGCTGGTTTTTTTTTGAAGAGACAGCTCGGGGTAGAGGCGGATCAATTCTTGTAATCCCGCGTTGGTGAGACAAATAACCCCGGCCGCTTTCTTAAGTAGCCGTTTTTCCTGAAATTTAAAATAGCGGTAAAGGAGGACTTGCCACCTATTTTTTTTATTCCAGATGCCACCGTCCATCCGCTCATCGGCCCAGAAGCCGCGCATGTCAAAAAGGAAAGGAATGCCATAGCGTCGGAACATTTTTTTTCCGTTTAATGCCGCCAGGTAACTTCTGCAATGAAGCAATTCAAACTGTTTTAGAAGATGCTGTTTGCGAACCATGTTGAAGAGACGGCGCGTATAATGCCAGCGACTTAGCCAGCCGCCTTGCTCATCGTATAATAAATAATGCCAGCGAATGCCCGCCTGCAAGAGTTGCTGCGCCAGCATGTTTTTCTCTGCGGCTAGACGTTCCGGTTTTTCACAGGAAAATATCTCAATGTCGTAATCCAGCTCCGCCAGTCCTAGCAGATAAGGAAGAATCTGTGACTGCCCGAGGGGATCGCTGAGCCCATCATAACTGAGGAAGGCAACGTGTTTGCGTGCCGCAGGAGAATTGGTTATTTTTATAGGATTAATGGACATTTATGACATACTGCTGACGCCGCTATACGTGGCCGTCATTCTTTTATTCGCTCATAAATTTAGTAGAAAAATGAAGGCCCGTAACCCGGTCTATCGTTACTTTTTACCAGGACTGGCTGTAAAGATGTTTGGCGCAGTGGCGCTGGGCCTCGTTTATTTTTATTACTACAAAGGAGGAGACACCATTAATTATTATAATACGGCCGTCACCCTTGCAGCCGTCTTGCTGGAGCGTCCGGGGGATTTTCTGCACTTGTATTTCGGAACGGTGAGTACCAGTGAATTTTATTTAATGAATTCCAATGTGCAATTTATATACTGGGTCAACGACCCTTATTCTTTTTTTGTGTCTAAATGCTTTGTTCCTATAGTCCTGCTGAGTATGAATACATACACCTGCAGTGCCTTGCTGGTAGCGTCTCTTTGCTACCTGGGTGTGTGGCGTTTGTTTTTAATTTACGTACGCGAATTTCCTGCTCTGGCTAGGCAATTTTCATGGTCCATTTTATTTATTCCGTCTGTTGTTTTCTGGGGCAGCGGACTAATGAAAGATAGCATTACTTTTTCTGCGACCTGTTTATATGCCCATGGGTTCTATTGGTTTTTTACACAGAAAAAGCGCAAGGTTGGGTATCTGCTGGCTTTGTTTGCTGGAGCCTATCTGCTACTGCTGATTAAGCCCTATATTCTTTTTGCACTTTTACCGGGCTCCTTCCTTTGGTTTGTAGCCTTGCGAGTAGCCAAGATACGTAGTGCATTTTTGAAGGTGATGTTTACACCCACCTTATTATTTATTGGGATAACCATTGGCTTTTTTGCAGTCGACATCATGGGCGATTACCTTGGAAAGTACTCCATGGAAAAGGTTATTTTCACTGCTTCAAACGCCCAGCAGGATCTCAAACAAAGTTATTACAACGGTAATTCCTTTGATATTGGTAATTATGAACCGAGCATTCCCGGCCTCTTATCCGTTGCGCATAAAGCTATTTTTGCCGCGCTCTTCCGGCCCACCTTTTTCGATGTCCGCAACGTAGTCATGGGTATTTGCGCGATTGAAAACACCTTCATCATGATTTTCTGTCTTTACCTTTTGATAAAACTCCGGGTCTACAAGTTCTTCAGTATTATTACGGCGCACCCTCTTCTCATGTTCTCCCTTCTATTTGCTTTGTTTTTTGCTTTTTCAGTTGGCGTCAGTATCAGTAATTATGGTGCGCTCGTGCGGCTAAAAATCCCCTGTATTCCTTTTTTCGTAAGCAGTCTCGTCATTATGAATTACATGGTGGCAGAGCCAATGAAGACAAGGCTTCGGACCTCGAAAAATTAATCAGAAAGAGGCATTAGAGCTCCTCTAATCAGGCCTCCATCCATTTTTCGTACCACATCTGAAACATGAGCAGATACCATATTTTTGAACCGAGTTCTTTTTTGCCGGAGAAAAAATCCTTTTTCATGCGCGCCACATTCTCTTTTTTAAAAATACCTTGACGTTCGATTCGCGCTTCTTGCAGGTAGTGCTCTACCTTGTCGCGCAGGGCGCTGCTCAGCCAATTGTTAATGGGGATTGCGAATCCCATCTTTGGCCTGTCCATCAGTGGTTTTGGAATGTATTGGTGGACAATTTCTCTCAGTATGTATTTTTTGATTCCCTTGTGGTATTTAAATTGATCAGGCAGTGTGGCTACCCATTCAATGATGTGCTGATCAAGAAAAGGTTCGCGGGCCTCTAAACTGACACTCATAGAGGCTCGATCCACTTTCTGAAGAATGTCATCCGGCAGATACGTCTGATAGTCGACGGCCATCATATAACTTAATGGGGTGTAAAACTCCTTGAGCAATTCATTGCTTTGATAGGCCGTGTTCATGTTAATGACCGGGTCCACAAATAAATCTTTGTTTTGCTGTTCATCATACTGTTTACTAAGACTCAGCATCATATTTTTTGCAGAGGGATCGCGGAGCAGAAGTTTCATTTTTTCATAACGGTTATGAAAATTGTACATGCGGTTGAGCACGGGAATAGCGTCTGCGGGAACATGATTCATGATGTTGGACAAGCCTTTTCGCATGCTATTGGGAATCGCATTAAGCAGACCATTGTATTTGATGAGGTAGTCATACCGGTTATAACCAGCAAAGACTTCATCCCCGCCATCAGCACTTAAAGCCACTTTTACATCTTGTCGCGCCATTTTGCATACCAGCGTGGTAGGAATGGCGCTGCTGTCGGCAAATGGTTCGTCATAAAAATAGGGCAGGTCGTTGATCAGTTCAAGTGCTTCTTTTTCAGTACAGGTGATTTCCGTATGGCGCGTGCCGAGATGCTTGGCTACTTCCCTTGCATAAGGCGCTTCATTTAAGCCAATGTCTGGAACGCCAATGGTATAGGTGCTGATTTTTTCATTTCTGTCTTTCTGCAGCAGCGCCGTGAGACAGGCGCTATCATAACCGCCACTTAGAAAAATTCCAACGGGCACGTCGGCTACCATCCGGTATTCAAAAGCATTGGTGAGAATGGCTTCGGTTTTTTTAATTGCGTCCTGCAGTCCAATCGTCTGCTTGGGTTGATTATAACTATCATACACATCCCAATAACAGCGAACCTCTTGTTTTTTGGTTCGCAAATCGAAGCAAAGAGTATGTGCAGGTTTTAATTTGTAACTGTTTTTATAAATGCAATGCGGTGTGGGAACATTACCAAATTGCATAAAGGCGCTGACAGCATGAAGGTTGAGTTCCTTTTTAAAGTCGGGATGCCGCAGAAAGGCTTTTAACTCGGATGCAAATAAAAAAACATGACCATCCCAGTAATAATAAAACGGTTTCACACCTGCACGGTCTCTGGCACAAAAAAGAACTTCATTCTGCTTGTCATAGATGGCAAAGGCAAACATGCCTACAAAGCGATCCACACAGCCAGTTCCCCATACCTCATAGGCTTTTAAAATGACTTCCGTGTCCGAATTGGTGACAAAGGATTGCCCCAGTTTTTTTAATTCTACCTGAAGTTCTTTGTAATTGTATATCTCGCCGTTGAAGGTAATTGTGTAATCGCCGCTTTGCATGGGCTGCTGACCGGCACTGCTTAAATCGATGATGGAAAGACGGCGGTGACCCAGCGCCAGCAGGCCACCCGTTGTCGAGGAAAAAACTCTCGTGCCAGCAGCTTCAGGTCCACGATGCACAAGTGTTTCCACCATTCCTGCAATGACGCCGGTATCAGTTTTTGATCCGTAAGTAATATATCCTGTAATACCGCACATTTCCGTTTAAAATAATCTGTATTTAATGTAGAGGATGAATTTTCCGCCAATAATGCCGGCGTAGGACCATTTCAAGAAGAACAAGGTATTTAAAAAGAAACTGATATTTTTCGCGCCGTAGATTTTGAAGTTCGTTTTATTTGACTGGATTAGAATGTTCACCTTGTGAAGATGATAATACCGCCGGATTTGTTTCCGGTCCCCGTCGGTAAAGGAGACATTGCTATTCGCGCGATTAAAATAGTGATCCAGCAGTCTTAGCGCATCCTGCACCTCTTTGATGGTGACGGCAAGATTAATGCGGTTACTGATGAGTTTCAATATACTATTACTAAATGTAATTTGATCGGCGTATAAGAGGGCGATGTTGCGAGCAGTCGTGCGCAGATGCGAATCAATCTGCGTTTCATTATGCACAATGGAGACGCTCTCTGGATTTAGTCGCACCCAATATAGAGACCTCTCTAAATTAGCCATTGGCATTCCGCCCAGGGCAAGCCGGGAAAACAACTCATAGTCTTCTGAATGCGGAAAGTGTTTGTCGTAAAAGTAACTTTTTTTCAAAAGAGAACTCTTGCCAAGCACCGCTGCATGGTTGAGGGGTGTCGAGAAAAGGGAAATCACTTTAAGTGCGGCTGCACGTGTGGCAACCGGTGGCACATATTCCAAGGGCTTATCATTGTTAATAAAATAATGATAGCCGCCCGATACCAAATCAAATTCCGGATGCTGTTCCAAGTAATCTACCTGAACAGCGATGCGGTCGGCTGGACAAGAATCATCTGCATCCATGCGGGCAAAATAGGTGCCGCGTACTAATTCAATACCTGAATTCAAGGCTGTAATCAAACCTTTATTTTCTTCCAGATTCAGAATCTCAATCCGCGTGTCCGCCGTGCTATAGTCCTTCAGAATAGTCAGTGTACTGTCGGTAGAGCCGTCATTGATGCAAATAATTTGAAGATTGTTGTAATCCTGACTCAGAATACTTTCCAATGCATATGCCAGATGCTTTTCTGCATTATAGCAGGGAAGTAATATGGAAACTAAGGGTCTCATTTGCCAGTGTAAAGGGCTGTGATGTTTTTGATTTTTTGTTCAAAGGTAAAAGTATTCACATCGGATTTTGCGGACTCAACTATTTGTTTTTTCAAAGTCGCATTCTGAAGGAGTAAAAGCAGATTCTCGTAAATGGAAGCACTATCCCTGTATTCACAGATGAGGGCGTTGCGCTGATGCTCCAGCAATTCGCAGGCGATACCGGATTTTGTGCAGATGATCGGCACCTCATAGGCCATGGCTTCAATATAGACCTGACCAAAAGCCTCAAGGGTGCTGTTTACGGGCGTATGGACAAAAACATCAAAACACTTAAATAAAGCGGCCGCATCGGCTTCAAAATGAATTTGAAGGATGTTCTTTTGGGGGATTTCTTTCAGAAGTTCTAAAATGTTTTCTTCAAAGTTACCTCCTGTATTGGCCAATATCAATAAAGTGTCCGGATAAAGAAGTAGCAATTTTTTAAAAGCGGGAAGGATGTAATGAACGCCTTTAAATTCTACAAAACGGGAAATCACGCCAATAACCAGACGATCCTCTGCAATCCGGTACTTCTGACGAAGTTTCTCAATACGGTCCGAACCGATTGTTTCGGAAAGGATTTTTAGTGGTAGACCATGTGCTATGACCGTCACCTTTGTCTCCGGAACACGCTCCCGTTGTGTTAGAATCTCTTTCACAATGGTGCTCAGCGCAATGATATGGGTGGACATTTGGTTATTGAGTAGGTCGTATTTGACTGCGTGAGGATGATACGTGTGCTGCAAATCGGAGTGGTGACGCGTTGAAATTCTTTGCCGTACTCCCGCCAGTCGGCCTGCTGGGAGAGCAATCAGCGAAGCATGAAATAGATGGCAATGAATAAAAACGGGACGCCAGAGAAATACACGAATGGCAAAGTAAAAAATGTAAGGGAGCATCAGGAGCTTGTTTGGCAAGTCATAATTTTGGCAAAGAAATCCCTTGTCAATCAAATAATTCTGAAGTGCCGAATTCCTAGCGTTGAACAAAACAAAGCGAAGGTCAAAACGGTCCCGCTCAATCTGTTCGGCAAACCATTCATGCTCCATGGCTTTGGTGACATTGGAAATAAAAATGACGCCTTTCTGTCTTTTTAGCTGCTTATCCAAGGGACACTGCTTTTTTTTGGAGGGATTGATCCTGTCTTACCGCGCAGCAGCGCAGGTGTAAAGGGACCGACTCCGACCTCATTAAATTTGAATTCGCTTGAAAGTCTTGCGTTTTTTCAGATACTAACATGTGTGGGGCTTATTACATCCTAAAGATGAAAATTATTTAATTGAAAAAAACGGGGACTTGTTTTTTGTTTTCAACGATCAGCGTTTTCTGGTCAGTCTTTGCGCAGTTCAGTAAAAATTTGGACTATTGCTTTCTCCATTGAAATACTTTCCGCATAGGCAGCTAGTTTACCTTTATCGATAAGCAATTCGCCTTTAAGCGAAAGACCACAGGTAGCAAGAAAGTCAGGTGCTAGTGGTCTTTCATAAACGGCGCAGTCCTGTAGACTTTCCAATTCCGTCCTGCAATTACTGATGACGGGTATCCCTGCAAGGAGATAATTAACTGCTTTTAGGGGAGAGAAGGGCCGGTTCCTGATACTGATGTCGTAAGAAATAATTCCAGCGGTGGCGCGTTTCAAAAGCGGATAAAAAATCTCCGGACTTAGTAATCCCAGGTAATGTATGTTTTTGTGCTGCAAAAGTTCCCTGTACTGCTTTTCTTTTTTTGGCATAACAACCACCTTGCCGCCAATCAGAATGGGCGCCAAATCAGCAATCTTCTTTAGTAAATGAAAATCTAAATCGTCACTCAGTGTCCCCAATAGCATAAAGTAAGCTTGCTCCGGAACCGGCCGCAAAACGGGTAAGGCGAGTAGTCTCCGACATTCCTGTAAATCCACACACTGGGGAAGAAGCCGCATTTTTTCGGACTGATCCTGATAAAAGTTAGCGATGTGGGGACTGGTAATGATAATAAGCTGACTAATCCGCCGGAGGACCACATCTATGGGATTGGTATAAAAAGGATCAATGACATGGTATAAATGGGTGATGTGACTGCCGGTCTCGAAGGATGTGTTTTTTAGTTCCGAACGATAAGAATCAAAATGCCAGATCAAAATCTTCTTTTTTTGAAAGCGGCGAATGAGTTGCCGGATGGTTTTGTCTAATAGGTATTCATTTACCCTAGTTCCAAATGGAAACTTTACGGGCAGAAGATTAAAGTAAGGTAGGACCTGGGGTTTTTCTTTAATCAACTCCTTTATTTTTCTTCTCCGGAATAATTTGAAGGGATGCCATGGGCTAGGGGCTTCAATAAAAATTAGATCAGTTGAACGACTCAAGTAATTGGCAAACAGAATTTGGGTATGACTTAATCCCTCATACGGTTCGTCCGCCGTCACAATAATCAGGTCAAATTGGGGATTCATCGCAGAATTAAAATGAAGTGAACAGCTTCTTCTCTTTCTTCGACATAATAATCGGCAATTGTGGGACTGGCCGACTTGATCAAAAAGTAAAGCTCTGATAAAATTTCTTTTTTACTGATGTATTGGCCTTCATAGGTTGAACGCAGGTCAATAGGTAGCCCCACTTTTTTAAAGACGCTGCTAATGATCGTTGTAAAGGTTTGGATGAGGCCAACTTTCTCTGGAAGAACAGGCCGAATCCGGAACGCTTGACTTGTCCGTTTCGCAATGGCTGCATGCAGCAGATAACGGAGATATAATTTCCGCGCACAAATTTCGGTGTAGGTCACTGTGCTGTCGGTCAATAGCTGTAGCGCGGGTCTACCAAAAATATTTAGGCTTTGCGTGATGCCCGAGGGGTTTGTTTTTTCCCTCTCTTGTGCCTTAAAATGATCTTTCATGAACTGAATCCAACCTTCGGGAAGGGATTGATCTTCCGGTACCGGCGGATGATATTGATGCAACAGATACACCTCCTGAACTTGTGACACGCCGATTTGGTTTAATACGAGGCGATGACGCAGGTCGTTATCTTCTAATCCCCAGAGGCTATAAAAGGTATTGTATCCGTTTATCATTTGTAACACGTGGCGCGGTGCCAGTAACATACCGCTGGCATACTCTGCACTCTTTTTAAATGATAATTTTTCGGGTCGGCGGCCTGCCAGTTTTTTTGAATTGCTTTGGCTGAGATAACCAACCGGAAAAAAGTTCGCCTTCTCATTCACTTTAAGTCGGTGTAACAAAGCAATAAATCCCGGAAGAAAAAACATGTCAATATCCGAAAAGAAAAGATGCGTACCTCGTGATAGGAGTATGCCCTGATTCAGCGCATCGCCTCGGTTCCACATTTTTCCTATAGAATTAATGTAATAGTAGGAACAGAAAGCAAAGCCTTTACAGATGGCTTCAACCAGCGCACTCTTCTTTTGCTCACTGCCGTAGTCAATAAACGTGACATGAAATTCCTGATTTTCCTGATTAGCCAGTGAGTTGAGCGAAGTCCTTACGCGCTCTGGTTCACGGTCACGGTAGCAATAAATGATATCAATGGGATTAGTCATTTTTTCTCTGCAATGATTAGGAGATTGAGGCCGTAATTGTTTTTGTTTAGTTGGGCAATCAAGGGTAGATATTGACGTGTCAGTTTCAGTAGTTTTCTGCTGAGCGGATGGCTCAGGTGTGAGGTGCCGCAAGATTGCGGACGAAAGTCAAAATGCCATTCGCTGTTGAAGCTGGTCGCACTGCGCAGACCAAAGCCCTGCGTTGCCAGCATAGCACTTAATTCTTCCCTAGTCCGCCAGTTTTCAAGCGGCTGCATCCAGGTTTCGCGGCCTTCTCTGTAAAAATCATTTTTCCATTTGCCGTTGGGAGTGCTGAGGATTAGCAGCCCACCGGCACGCAGCAGTGCGCCTGCATTTTGCAAATACTTTACCTGATTGTCGGTGTGTTCAATAACTTCTGAAGAAACGAGCAAGTCAAAACGCGACAAGAACTCCGAAGGCAGTTCTTCTTCTGCATTTATTTGTTCAAACCGCACGGAAGGGAAACTAACACGTGCATTTTCAATGGCCTTTTCTGAAAGATCAAATCCCGTGATCTGCCCGTGTTTACTAAGTAAATGAGAGAGCCAGCCTCGACCACATCCGAAATCGACAATCTGTAATTCACTTGGTAATTTTTGTGATTCAATGGCCGCAGAAAGCACTTGCCAGCGACGCTTCTCCTCTTCGTTCAGACGCTGTGAAAGACTTCCAAAACGCGCGTCGTAATACTGCTGATTAAACGGAATGTGTTCTTGCATTGACACTTATTTCACGGACCAATTAGCCGCTTTTAAAATAAAATTATTAAGACGGGGTTCGGGATTTTTTCCGTCCACAAATATCTGTCGCTCATTTACCTCAAAACTTAGCGCATTTTCAAAAACATAACTGTCCACCAGACCATCGCCAATAAATAAATCAACAGTGTAAGTTCCCGGTACTAAAGGCAGTTCCTCCAGTATTATTTCAAAACGCTTGCCGGCGGTAATGGGGGCTAACACTTTTCCGTACACACCATTGTTAATGCCAAGAACCGGCACATTATACATGTTCCGAATTACCAGCCCAATCGAAGGCGTATTGATGGTTTCAGGAAATTCAAATTGTCCCGATATAATTAAGGTTTCGCGAGGATCAATATTTTGTGTGCCAGTGCGACTCTCAGCGCGGAGCTGCGTAATGATTTGTTCAGGAACTTTGGCATCGCGGTGTAATTCACTTTTACCTGATACCAAATAGGTTTCGATACACTTTTTTGTCGGACCCTCGCTCACCAGTTTACCCTGCTGCAGGATGATGGC
>CALPON020000073.1 GCA_943325195.2 Sphingobacterium thalpophilum
ATCCGACAATAATTTATACAAATGAAAAAAGTAAAGGTGCTAAGCATCATTTCTAGCTGTTTATTTGCTGTCAATGTATTTTGGATTTGGTTTTTTATTTCACATAGACCACCGCATGGAAGGAATAAAGAGCCAAAAACGGTGATTATAGAAAAACTGCAGTTCAATGAAGGGCAAAAAAAGGCCTACGAAAAACTAATAGCAGCGCATCGCGAAAAGATTCAGACGGAAGACCTAAAACTACTAGTCTTGAAGAATCAAATGTATCTCACGCTGAGGGAAAGTCCCACTAAAAGTGTTGCCGATTCATTAATTACTGAGATTGGCAAAGGCCAGGCCAAAATAGAACATATTAATTACAAACATTTTCAAGACATAAGTAAGCTCTGTAATCCTGAACAGCAAATTTTGTTTAACGAATTGTGCAAGGACATAGCAGAATTATTCACTCCACTTGCGGGCCCCAAAAATGAAAAACATTAGTACGCTTCTATTTATTACATTCTTTTGTAGTACTGTCAGCAGTTTTTCTCAATCAAAGGAAGTAAAGATTAAAGTAAGTCTAAATTATGGCAATTTGGCCCTGAATTTGGCAGATTCAGTCTTCACAACGTCTGATTCTAATCGATTGCAAATTGAGACTTTGAAATTCTACATTTCGGGTATTCAATTATTAAAGGGCGGTAAAGTAGTGTTCGAGGAAAAAAATAGTTTTCATTTGGTTGATGCAAGTGATTTTAAATCAACTCAAATAGTCGTTTCCGACAGTCAAAATCGTCTATTTGACGAACTCAAATTTGATTTAGGAATCGACAGTCTAACCAATGTTTCGGGTGCAATGGGCGGGGACCTAGATCCAACAAAGGGAATGTATTGGACTTGGCAAAGCGGCTACATCAATTTTAAAATGGAAGGCAAAAGCAAACTTTGTAAAACGCGGAATAGTGAATTCCAATTTCATTTAGGTGGCTATCAGCAACCCAACTATTGCTTACAAACTATGCGGTTCAAAATCGCAAATTTAAGTGTGATAAATTTAAAGATAGATGTGAAAAAAGTTTTTCAGGAAATTGATTTGGTGAACACAAATCACATTATGTCGCCCAGCAAGGAAGCCGTTTGGCTTTCTAAAGTGGTAGCTCGCTCATTTATAATAGTAGAAAATTGAAAAGCAAAGTCGCGATATTCACATCACTTATTTTTATAATAGTAGCCTTTCGTTCTCTCGACGAGCGATTGGGGGTCTTGCCCTTAGATTTCCCCAAGCCCGTTTATGATTTTACAAAAAATTCTTTATCACAAAGTAAAATTCAATTGGGTCGAGCATTGTTTTACGATCCAATCCTTTCAAGAAATAATATGATTTCTTGCGCTAGCTGTCACTCCCAATTCTCTGCCTTTACGCATGTTGACCATGCCTTAAGTCATGGTATTGACGATAAAATAGGATTTCGTAACGCACCTGCTTTAATCAATTTAGCTTGGCAATCCTCCTTTATGAGAGATGGAGCCGTTAACCATTTAGATGTGCAGGCATTGGCTCCAATCAGTAATCCAGTTGAAATGGACGAAAATATGGCACATGTTGTTTCAAAACTACAAGCAAGCAGGCTATATACTAAACTATTTTACAAGGCGTTTGGTGACTCAATAATTACTGGGGAGAAAACTTTAAAAGCCATTTCACAATTTATGCTCACCTTGGTTTCCAGCAATTCAAAGTACGATAGTGTAATGCGTAAACAATCTGTTTTTACTGAACAGGAAAATAGGGGTTATAATTTATTCAAGAAAAATTGTGTATCTTGCCACAGCGAGCCCTTGTTTACAAATGATGGATTTAGAAACAATGGCTTGCCAATTGACACGGCGCTGAAGGATTATGGCAGATACCGGGTAACCAATAATCCATTGGATTCCCTGAAGTTTAAAGTGCCAACACTTCGCAATATTGAGTTTTCACCGCCATATATGCATGATGGAAGATTTAAGAAGCTGTCGGAGGTTATGAATCACTATACGAATGAAATAAAAAAGAGTAAATCGCTCTCGTCTGAATTACAAAGACCAATCGTTCTAACTTCCCATGAAAAGGTCGACATCATCGCATTTCTACTAACCCTTACTGATAAAGCATTTCTCTTCAACCCGCACTATTTTTACCCTAAAGAAATATTTTCGGAGGCTGCGAAGGATTGAAAAACCTAAATCGTCTAACATCTAAATAACAACTAAAAAAACAGAAAAATGGCAAAAAAATTTCTCATCGTACCGTTGCTTTTTGGAGGTCTTTTGTGCAAATCACAAAGTAATCCTGCAATAACTTCATTTTTGCAAAACACCACAAAACTCGGCACTTATTATGTGTCAGGTAACTCCACAGCGATTTCGAACAATATTTTAGTAAATTGTCAATTGGTAGAATACTCAAGCAGCAGTGTTTATGTCCATACTAAAGGTGTTCCAGCCTATCCTACAGGTCCTTTTTTGGACGGCAATCCCTCTAATGCAACGGATCAAAATGCGATTTTTAAAATCCCTTTAAACCCAGTTCAAAACACTGGCTCATTAACTGCAACCACAGGCGGCAACATAGGTGTCTTTATTAATGGTGTGGCATTATTTGATTACCGCGATGGTGTTGCTTGGAATAATACTACTAGTTCGCTATGCGGTGGACCCGGTAACACACCATGTCCCGGTGGAATGGGGGCGTCGCAAGCATGGAACAGAGACGCAATACCAGCAGAGATGAAAGGCTTTGACTGCTCAAAGGCACACCCTGCTATGGGAAACTATCATCATCATCAAAATCCATCTGCCTTCAAATTAGACTTGAATGTAGTTTCAACTATCTGTAATTTATATGCTGCAGATGGACTTTATGCCATCGACAGTACTAAGCACTCGCCCTTAATTGGCTTTGCCTGGGACGGTTTCCCAATCTATGGCGCATATGGCTACAAAAATGTGAATGGCACTGGAGGTATTGTTAGGATGAAATCAAGCTATTCTTTAAGTACAAACACAACAAGACTTAATGGCCCGGCAATTAATCAGGTAGTAGGAACACAAACCATGGTCAATGGTTATTTTAGAGAGGATTATGTTTACACGCCAACTTCTGCTAGCACGCCTGATTTTTTAGATGAGCACAACGGCCGATTTTGCATTACCCCTGAATATCCAAATGGGATATACTGCTACTTTGCAACTGTTGATGCCAAGTGGAACTCTGCCTATCCCTATGTAGTCGGTCCCACTTTTTACGGAGTATATAGTAATAGAAAAGTAACTTCAGTTTCGGAGACAACAACTAAATATACTTCAACCACCGGCCTGCAAAATTCAAAAATTCAGGATTTAAAATTGAACATCTTCCCCAATCCTACCAGTGACTTTATTGCTATACAAGTTGTAGGTTTAAATCAGGAAAATTTGAGCATTGAATTGTTTGATGCTACCGGTAAATTGGTTCAAAAGTCAAGCATCAATGCAGGAGCAACGAATACCTACTTGGATACCAGAACGCTTTATGCAGGAAACTATTTGGTTAAAATTACTGGTGCAACAGTAAGCAAAACAAGTAAAGTTATAATATCGAAATAGTTTTTAAATATAAACCGAATTTAAAAAACTCCTATGTCTAAACATAGGAGTTTTTTTTATTGGGAAAAAGAATCTGAATGCGAAAAGGGCTACTGCAGGAATGTCTAGGGCTTCAATAAATTACAGCCATAAATAGAAAAAACGCCTGCTGGTTTGGTACTTCTAAAGTCCAATTCTGCCTCTGTGGATTTTGCTAATAAAAAGTTAGGCAAAAAAAGACGGTGTTATTGAAAAACTGCGCGCTAAATGATATTTTGGCACTTATTGATGTATATTTGGTACAGGCACAAATTCGAATGGGAAATGAAAACAATTAAAATCTTTACAATTGCAATCTTCTCCATTTTTATTAGTCAAGCATGCAACGATGCGACAGAAGTATTGAACACACAAAAAGATACAACTAATACTGACACAATAACAAGGGGCTGTTTAGCATCCTATGAGCTAAACCCAGAAGACAACAGCGAAAAAATCAATCAGGTTTATAATAAAGATAAAGTTAAAGAGGGACATTGGATGAACTTTGAATTCGTCCTTACCGAAAACACAAAGATGAAGACTACTCGGATAAAAACAGAAGAGGGTTACTATAGAAAAAATAAAAAAGAAGGGTTTTGGAAATTCTTTAAAAAAGATGGGACCATTGCGGACTCCGTCGAATACTCTAATGATTTGCCGGTCAAAAATCGATTTTAAATAAAATCAGATACAGACCTAAATTAATATTTATTTGATTGAGGCCAAGTCAGATCTGTAACAACATTCTGTAAAATTTATGCCTAACACCAATACGACAATGCGCTGCAAGTTAAACTAGTAAGACATTTAAAAAATGAACCCTAAAATAGACAAATATTTAATTGATGGTTGTATGCGTTGCAAGTATGGTGGGTCATCAAACTGCAAGGTAAATAAATGGAGAGAGGAATTGAAAGCGCTTAGGTCTATTGTGCTAGAAAGCGCAGTGATAGAAGAACTAAAATGGGGTGTACCTTGTTATACCTCCGCGAACAAAAATATTGTAATCGTTAGTGCTTTTAAGGAGTACGCTTGTATTGGTTTTTTTAAAGGCGCATTGTTAGAGGATAAAGAGAAAATTCTTGTGAAGCAAGGTGTGAATTCTAACGCAGTCAGAATTGTAAAATACACCAACATTGAAGAAATCAATAAACAGGCGGGCATCCTAAAATTATACATTGAGGAAGCTATAGACATAGAGATGAGTGGGCGAAAGCCTGAGCCTAAGAATAATCCGGAGCCGATACCTGAGGAACTTCGTGACGAATTTAGTAACGACTTTGAATTTGAAAGGGCATTTTGTAATTTGACACCTGGGCGACAAAGGGTCTATATACTTTATTTTTCTCAAGCAAAAAACCCTGGAACAAAAATGAATCGCATTAAAAAATGTAGACAAAATATTTTGAACGGATTGGGATTGAATGAGTAATCGATAATAAAGCAGAACCGTGGGATGGCAAGTCCATGGGATGAGCAGTTTTTGCGGCAGTCATGGCTGGATGGCATAACCAAAAAAGTAGTAATTTTATAAAAGAGAGGAAATAAACGGTGCATTAAGCGCTAGTGATAAAGTACCAGAGAGCAAAGCAGTAATAAAATAAGCACTTGCTCAAGGATGCAGGACACAAAGCCTCAGAATAAGAGAAAAAATGAATTTTAAACAAAAAGCAAAGAGTCGACTCGTTTTTTTTTCTTGTTTTTCCGTCAGCCTTCTATTTGCACAGAATGAGAATAGTTGGCAGCAGAAGCCAAGCTTTAGGAGTTCTGGCCTTGTGGACGTTTATTATGTCTATGATTTTAATCAACCACAAGCAGTAAAAAGACAGCCGTTTTTATTTAACTATAATCGACACAACGAGTTTAATTTAAATTTAGGTTTTATAAAGTTTGGCTTGGAGCATGAAAAGTATAGGGCAAACCTAGCATTGCAGGCAGGAACATATTGCAGTGATAACTATTCCGACGAACCAGGCTCTTTGAAAAATATTTTCGAAGCTAATGTGGGCTTGGCGCTGAACAAAAAAAACAATCTTTGGCTCGATGTAGGGATTTTTGGATCACATATTGGTTTTGAAAGCGCAATCTCCACTGATAATTGGACAATGACACGTTCTTTATTAGCGGAAAATTCGCCTTATTATCTTTCGGGAGCAAAACTCACCTATAACCCAAACGATGATTGGGAACTAGCAGGTCTAGTTATAAATGGTTGGCAGCGCATGCAGCGACTTCAGGGAAATTCGTTAAGTTCATTCGGTACGCAAGTGAAATATCGTCCGACCGAAAAAATGACGCTTAATTGGAGTACCTTCATCGGAACGGACGACCCAGATACGACCCGGAGAATGCGGTACTTCAACAATTTTTATGGCCAGATTCAAATGACACAAAAATTGGCCTTGATTGCAGGGTTTGACATTGGGATACAACAGAGAATAAAAGGGAGTTCAAACTATGACTTATGGTTTAGCCCAGTACTTATTGGACAATATGCCATAAATCAGACTTGGAAAACAGCCATTAGAGCAGAATATTATCAAGATGAAACAGGAATAATTATCCCCATGGGGACGACAAAAGGCTTTACCGCAAGAGGCCTTTCAGTAAATCTTGACTACTTACCAGCGCCGCCCATCCTTTGCAGAATTGAAGGACGTTGGTTGAACAGTAAAGACAAAGTTTTTGAAACCAATACAGGATCAAAAAATAGTAATTTTATAGTAGGAACGACAATAGCGATACGATTTTAAGAAATACGAAATAAGTAAAATGCACCTCGATTGCGAAGACGATAGTAGAATGGCACTAGCAAAGAGTCGCCAAAAGAATTTGTCGGTATACTTCTTTCCGAAAGTCATTGAATGTAACGGCTTCATAGTGATAAAACAGGATATTTAAAAACCGAAAAGGCAAAGCGTAGCTAATTGTGTTGAGAAATGGATAGAAGAGATTTTATTAAACAAACAAGTTTAGCCTCACTTGGAGGACTTTTAATTCCTTCGACTTTTCTTTCAGCTTGTAGAAAAGAAACCTTATTTGAAGACCTAAATTATGAAGGAAAAGTGATCATTATCGGCGCTGGCGCTGCCGGTCTATATGCAGCCTATATCCTAAAATCAAAGGGCATTGATTTTCAGCTTTTAGAAGCATCTTCAAATTACGGTGGAAGGCTAGGGAAGTTGTCAGGTTTTGCGAATTTCCCCATCGATACAGGTGCACAATGGCTCCATGGCAAGAACAGCATCGTGGGTAGCTTGATTACGGCGTCAGGCACTAAAATAACATTAGACGATAGTGAAGCAAAGTATTGGTTCAATAATCAATTGGTAAATTCCTTACCAAAAAATACCGATATTTTTGAAGGCGATGATTTGCCCGATATTTCCTACAAAGATTACGCGATCCAGCAAGGACTGGGCACTGACTATGAGTACATTATCGAAAATATTGCCGGTGACCAAGGAGCAGCAGCAGCGCGACTTTCTGTATTTGGCAATAATGAAGATGAAAAAAATTGGAATTCTGGGGACGAGGACTTTAAATTTCAAGAAACTTTTTTTGATTTTGTTGACAAGCAATTTGCCAGTCAGGTAAGCGATAAAATCCTTCTGAATACAATTGTTACCAAGGTTGATTATGCGCAATCAACAATTCAAGTAACAGACAGTAAAAATAATTTGTACAATGCAGACAAGGTTATTATTACCGTTCCGATTCCAATTCTAAAATCGTCGGAAATTCAATTTATTCCAGCACTCCCTGAAGAAAAGACAAGGGCATTTTCAAAAATAGGCATGGATGCAGGGATGAAAGTATTCTTAAAATTCAGCAACAAATTTTTTGACCAGAATATAATTGGAGGCAAAATTTGTGCAGCCTATGCAGATGATAGCGTTGGCAAAGCCGAAAATGATGTGATCTTACTTGCTTTTATTATGGGCGAACAAGCCGAGTACCTGACCTCATTGGGAAGTGACTCTGCTATTACAAGTGAATTACTGAAAGAACTTGACACCATGTATAAAGGGAAGGCGACAGCGTCATTTCTTGCATCGCATGTACAAAATTGGACCACCAATCCCTTCATTAGAGGAGCCTATTCTTATAGTACAATTGGCATGGGCGATGCAAGAGTAGTGGCAGCGAAACCGATAGAAGAAAAAATTTATTTTGCGGGAGAGGCAATGAATACAAACGGGCATCATCAAACCGTGCACGGAGCAGTTGAATCGGGCTATAACGCGGTTCTTAGCCTCTTGAAGCAATTAAAAAGATGAACCCAAAAATAACATATTGTTTTTTATTAGTATTGCTAATCGCTTGCAGATTTTCTGCACAAGAATGGCAGGTAGATTTGTCCTACAAATACCTGTATTCAAAACAATGGGACAAGGCGATACAAACCTATAATTTCAGCCGGCCCTTTCTTTCGGAAAAGCAATCACTGCTCAGGAACGGACTAACGACATCCCTGTCGTATAGTTTCAAGAATGAGAAACAGCTTAAACAGGGCATTAATATTTCATATTGTTATAGTCGGAGTTCTGCTGAAAATAAAAATTTCAATAATGCCTTTAATCTCCATTTTATAACTATGGGCTACCTGCTTCATTTCGAAAACTGGGAGAAATGGAAAGGGTTGTACACTGACTTTATTATTTCGGCAACTTCAAGCGCGCTATTCCGAAATTTAAACGGAGAGTCTTTTGAGTATGACGAAACAAAATCAAAAGCATTTGGAATTGGAGGGGACATAAATTTTAAGTTTGGCTATGCTATAAAATTGAATAATAGAAGTTTCTTATCCCCATTTGTGGCAATGGGATATACGCCTTACCTGTATTCTCCTAATAGCGAAGCTGTACTTAATCAAACCAAAGGACTTACAAGTATGAATTGGACTTCTATTTGGAGTACGCAGATAGGTGTGAAGGCTTACCTTAGAGAAGAAAAAAACCAATAACGAACGACAATCACTTACAGTTCCAAGGAGGCGTATGAGTAGAAGCGATTATTTCTTCCCTCCTGAAACATATTGCAAAAAAAGCAAAAGACGATAAACTTAGCGTGCAAAGAATGATTGATAACTTACTAAACTATTGTTCAAACTTTACTCAACTTAGCGATTTGGACAAAGAAGCTATTACATTAAATTTTAAGCCAATTCAGCTCAAACGAAAGGATTTTTTGCTCAAGGAAGGGATGGTTTGTGATTTTGTTGCATTTCTAAATGCAGGTGTTATCCGCCATTACCACCTAAAGAATGGCAGTGAAATAACCTGTGACATTACTCTAAAGAATAATTTCATAACGGATTTTAAAAGTCTCACACAAAGCACACCTACCAATTATTATTTTCAAATTTTGAAAGACGCAGAGTTGTTTGTGATTAAGAAGGACGATTTATTTAGGCTTTATGCCGAAAATAGAAACATAGAATCCTTGGGACGAATTATGGCTGAACGAGTGGCGTTGCGAACGATTGACATTGCCATGTCATTATCAGCTGATAAACCCGCAGAGAGGGTTGAAAATTTAATTAAGCAGAGGTCGGATTTATTTCAAGAAGTGCCTCAGCGTTACTTGGCTAATCTACTTGGTATTAGTCCTGAAAGTTTAAGCAGAATTAGAGCAAGACGGGAAACGCAGTAATAGTGTATAAAAACAGGCACTCCTTCACAGCAGTTTGGGACATAGACAATTGAGAAATTAGCACCCTGAAAAAATCTACTCTATTTCCTAATCTGAACTAGCTATAAAATTGCTAGTACTGATTGGTTAAGTTGGTAGCAGACGGCACATATAAAAAAGCCGCTCATCGTTGGAGCGACTTTTTTTAAAAGAAAACGCAAATAATCAATTCACAACTATTTTGAAGGCAGGTCGCGTATTTTTCTCATCGCTTAGAAAATAAAGACCTGCGCTGAGATCTTGCACAGTTGCTCTGTAGCCATTTGCGTTGTTCAAAACGAGTGTCCGGATATGCTGGCCCAGCTGATTCCTCATGATAAGCACAACATCAGAGCCAGCGCTTACTTTGAAGGAACCGCCATTAGGATTGGGATAGACATTGACTTGTGATTGTGAGAACCTACCCTCCGAGATACCGGTACACGGACTGATTTCTACAAGGTAGAATGCAGTGTTCAAGCAACCATTTGAATTTGCACCCATAACACTATAAGTTGTGTTTGCTGTCGGAGTGACTGCAAGCGTATTGGTCGTAAGGGAGTTAGACCACGTATACGTTTGCGCACCAGAAACCGTTAATGTAATAGGCGCACCTATACAAACTTTTGTTTTTGCCGCCGTAACAGACAGAGTTGGCAGCGTGTTGACTGTCACTACAAAAGAATGGGTAACAGGACAGCTTGCTGTTAAGGACTGTGATGTCGCAATTAGTGTAACAGTCGTCGTGTTCTGTGGGGTCAAGTTATAAACCCCTACACTGCCAGTCGACGTTGAATTCCAATTATAGATGTTTGCTCCACTTGCAGTCAATGTGGCTGTTTCACCTTCGCATATGGCTGTATTTGATGGCAGCGTTAAAGTAGGCACTAGAATAGAAATTGTAATTGTCTTTACCGCAGTGCAGGTATTGGAAGTATGGCTGCCAATCACTGTGTAGGCGCTTGCACCTGCAGGTGTAACAGAGTAGGAAGGTGCATTAGGGCCACCTGTCCATGTGTAAGTGCTGCCACCGCTCACGTTAAGAGTAACCGACTGTCCCGCACAAACGACCAACTGCGAGGCTGTTACAGTAAGCGTAGGAGAAGGATTAACAATAACGAATTGTTGTGCTGTACCTAAACAGTTCAAAGAATTTTCACCAGTGACTATAAAGATGGTCGAAGTACTAGGACTAACTGTGACGGAACTTCCTGAAAGATTTCCGGGCATCCAGCTATACGTATTGGCACCAGTAGCGGAGAGCACCACCTGCTTGCCTGCACAAATCATGGTAGCACTGCTACTTGCCGATAAACTTGGAGCCGTTTTGGTAGTGAGTGCTAAGGTTTGTGTTCCGATGCAGGTGCCATTAGACGCGGTGACAGTATAAAGGGTATTAGCCGTTGGCGCCACCACAATTGAACTGCCGGTCATATTGACTGGCGACCAAGTATAACCAAGTACAGGCGATACTGCGGTCAGAGTCGCCAGAGTACCGGCGCAGATAAGCGTTGGAGAAGCAAATGCTGAAACCACAATTGGTGCCACTGCCACCAAGGTTACCGCCGTTGCAGTACCACAACCATTTTGACCTGTTACCGAATATAAAGCGGTAGATGTTGGCGCAAAAGTTTGTCCATTCACCACGCCAGGATTTGCCCAGGTATAGGTTAGAGCGCCGGATGCAGTTAGGGCGACAACTTTACCTAGGCAGATGCTGTTGCTAGGATTAGAAATGGCCAATACGGGAAGAGCTGAATTAACCGTTATCGAAATCGTTCTAGTGGTGGTACAGTTTAACGAAGAAAGTGCCGTCAAGGTATACACTGTGCTGGTTGTAGGTGTAACAACCAGCGAAGAGCTGGTGGCACCTGTACTCCATGAATAATTACCGACAGCAGTCGTTGTGAGTGTTAGGCTTTGTCCAGCACAAATGCTTGGGCGAAGACTGTTACTAGCTGCAGCAGCAGCTAAAGTGATGTTACAAAGGTCTGTAATAATTACTCTGCCGTTTCCGGTCACATCAGGGTTCTGTGTAAATCCGGGTTGGGCAAACATAATCATTGTACCACTGGTGACGCCACCAATGTAACCCGAACCACCGCCACCGGCGGCTCCAACATTCGCTGTCTGCGTTCCACCGGCACCGCCGGCATATCCACCGCCGCCGCCGCCAGAACTCCCCGTAGATCCAACTCCTCCTGCTCCAGGCTGACCGCCGCCGCTTCCACCTAATCCGGGTTGACCGGCGCCGAGGCCTGGACTATTGCCACCACCCCCACCACCAGTTGCTGTCCCATCTGTAGTGATAAACCCATTAGGTGATAAGCCTGGCGCGCTGCCAATTGCACCTGCACCACCACCACCAACAGTAGTAAGGTTAGCGCTCGAAATAATATTACCGAAGTTCGCAGTCTGACCGCCGCCATTTCCACCTGAGGCCATAAAATTGTAGTAGGCTGCGCCCCCACCGCCACCTGCAACAATGATTCGGTCCGTAGCTGCTGTTCCATTTAGGCGCACATCGGTAGCGCCACCACCACCCCCACCAGATCTCCCTGAAGCACCGCCACCGCCACCACCATTGAAGCCACCGCCTCCCGCAAGACTGCTGGTTCCAGTGGCATTGCCACCTTTGCTGCCCACGTAGATGCTGAGCACTGATCCAGAAATCGCAACGCTCAAGGTGCCGCTGGAATAACCACCTTTACCGCCACCACCGCCGGGTCCAGCTGTAACATCTCCGCCATCGGCGCCCCAGCATCGAATACCCCAGATACCTGAAGGAAGTGTGAGTGTTGGCACAGTACCAGTGTAAGCATAGGTATAAGACAGTTGCGACATGACAGTGCCCGAAGCAAGCACTGCAAGAGCAATCAAGACTTTTTTCGAACCAGAAAATAAATTCGTAATCCTTCTTAGCATAATTGAACTTGTTTAAATGTTTGAATTTGATCCAGAATCAAGGCGCTTTTGTAGTTAAATATACCAAACAAAATTTTCTGTGCGAGTTTTTAACAAATAATTTTCATTTGAAATGTATTTTTCGAGGTTTTAGTTTCCCTTGTGCTGACTGAAATCCCTGCACAGCCTGTAATTAGGTTTTTGAGAAAGCAGCAGTGATGAATCTAGTAAGCCATCCGTCGACTTCCAGCAGTGGAAGAGGAGCTTTCTTTCTCTAAACGGATAGAAGTACTTTTACAGGCCTTGAATGCAGAACGAAAATATTAGTCTTTCACTGGGTATTTAAAGATTCCGCGGTTGATCAGAGCCTAAATTAGTGAATTTCTGCTTTAGTGCGTTGTTGCACCATGTTGGTTAGGTAGTATTGACATTCTCTGATTAAGCTTGGCTGCCGCAATTATTTTGGACCGTATAAATAAATTATTATCTTTAGATAACAATTAAGCGGGTAGTCCTTCTACTAGTCGCTGGTATAAAATTTGAAGAGGAAAAATTCAATCAATAAAACAAAAAGTGCATGAAGAGAACCATTTATACATTAATTTCAAGCGTAAAGCAGGGACTAGCGACCCTTGCTCTGATTGCTTGCTCTGCGGCCATAGAGGCACAAACAACTTTCACTTTTAGTTACACAGGAGGTCAACAAACCATTACCCTGCAGCCTGGTACTTTTACTTTAGAGACATGGGGCGCTGACGGTGGCGACAACTTGGGTAACGGCAGCACTACCTTTTTTCAAAGTGGTGGTAAAGGGGGCTATTCGGTGGGCGTATACACCTTAAGTAGTCCAACTACGGTTTTTGTGAATGTGGGTGGAAGGGGAAGTAATTCTACTTCCTCATTAAATGTGACCGTTCCGGGTGGCTATAATGGCGGCGGTTATGGCAGTGCGAATTCAACCTCCGGCAAAAGCAGCGGATCAGGCGGCGGTGGCGCCTCTCACGTGGCAACCGCCTCAGGAACCCTTGGTGCCTTATCAACTAATTTAGCAGCAGTGCGAATTGTTGGTGCAGGAGGCGGCGGTGCTGGTGAAAGTAATTATGCAAATAACAATACCTCATACAATGCAAATGGAGGAAATGGAGGCGGCTTGTCCGGTTTCCAAGTTCCATCGACGGGCTATCAGGGCCGACACGGGCAGGGCGGAACGCAGGTTGCCGGCGGCGGTGGCGGTGATAATGGCAGTGCCATAGCAGGGGTTCCTTTACAGGGTATTTTCGGCGCAGGGGGCTTTAATCCAACTGCTGGTGTGAACACGAGCGCTGGAGGTTCTGGTGCTGGCGGCGGTGGCGGCGGCTGGTACGGCGGCGGTGCCGGATGGGTCGCAACCGGTACCGGTTTTAATACCGGTGCAGGTGGTGGCGGTTCAGGTTATATCGGTGGTGTGTCCAATGGCACAACTGCTGCCTTCGGACAGGCAGCTTATGTACCTAATCCAGATGTTTCAGGCAATGGCCGTGTCCTCATCAGAGAACTATGCAGCGTTATCATCTTTGTTTCCGGGCCTACAAATACATTAAATCCTTCGATCTGCAGCGGACAATCTCTGACCCTTACCACCAATGCAGTCAGTAATTTTTCTTGGAGTACCGGACAAACAACGAGTTCGATTGTCGTGGCACCAAATACAAATACAGTTTATTCTCTTGTTGCTACAAGTTCTCTTAATTGCAGCACAAGCGCAAGCCGCAGTGTGAATGTCAATTCTACAGCGCCAGTGCTGTCAATTGCAAATCCTAGTAATAATATCTGTCTTGGACAGACGGCCACACTGACCGCCACTGGCGCTCTATCATACACCTGGGCGAATACAGGGGTGGTGAATGGACAGACGTTTACACCGCAAGCCACTGCTATTTATACAGTGAGCGGCGCAAATGGCTGCGGCACCAGTTCTGCTGTGACCACGATTAGCGTTTCTCCATTGGCGGTGACAGCGAGTGCGAGTTCTTCCCTGGTTTGTCAGGGCTATTCAGCGACACTCACGGCAGTCTCTGCGGTTAACGGCTATACTTGGCAACCCGTGGCACAAACAACATCTTTAGCGATTGTGTCGCCGACTTCGACAACAATTTATACGGTGA
>CALPON020000074.1 GCA_943325195.2 Sphingobacterium thalpophilum
AGCCTTGCTGCTGACCTCAGCTGGTTATCAGGAAAATCATCTGGCACAAATCGGTTCTACCCTCGAAGATGCAAGCGATAAGCTTCCCACGAAAAACAATTTTGCTTTTCGTCCTGGCGAAAAATTAACCTATCGTCTGCATTATGGCATTATCAATGCCGGCGAAGCCGTTCTGGAAGTAAAGCCAGATGTGCTGACTATTAATGGTCGCCAGATTTATCACATTGTGGGCACCGGCTATACCACGGGGAGTACCGACTGGTTTTTTAAAGTTCGCGACCGTTACGAAACTTATTTGGATAAAGCCGCCTTATTACCCTGGTACTTTGTAAGGCGAGTGGAAGAAGGTGGCTATAAATTCAGCCAGGACTACTCATTTAATCATTTTACCAAAAAAGTGGACATTGGAAATAACCAGAAATACGATATTCCCGATGATGTGCAGGACATGGTGAGTGCTTTTTATGCCGCCCGGAATATGGACCTGAGTCGCGCCAAAACAGGTGATGTTATGAGTATGATCTGTTTTATGGATAAAGAGTTGTGGCCAATGAAAATTAAATTGATTGGTCGTGAAACCATCGCTACTGACATAGGTGAAATTCGCTGTCTTAAATTCCGTCCCATAGTACAGAGAGGCCGGGTCTTTAAACAGGAAGAAGATATGACGGTGTGGATCAGTGATGATGCGAATCATCTGCCGGTTCGAGCACAGGCGGACATTCTGGTCGGTAGCATAAAAATGGATCTTAGCGCTGTGATGAACCTGGCCAATCCACTGGCCAAAGCCAACTAAAAAATTAGAGCGCTTTTAAAGGCTGTTCTCTTAGAGTACAGCCTTTAAAATTTCTCCGAAACGATACATGTCCTCAAAGGAATTATAAAGAGGCACCGCTGCGCAGCGAATGACATTAGGCTCTCGCCAGTCAGGAATCACGCCACTTTCGATCAGCTTTGTATATAGTGCTTTTCCGTGGCCGTGCGCAACAATGGAGAGCTGGCAACCGCGGTTTTTTGTCGGCGTAATAATTTCGAGGCAATTATTTTTACACCGGTTAATATCCTGAATAATAAACTCCAAATAGTCGACTAGTTCTTTACTCTTTGAAATCAGCGCTTCCATTCCCACTTCATCAAATATGCTTAGACTCGCGTGGCAGGCCGCCATGCTAAAGACAGGTGCATTGCTCAGCTGCCAGCGCTCTGCAGTTTGCATGGGAACAAAAGTGCTGTCCATCAAAAAGCGCGTTTTTTTATCGTGTCCCCACCAGCCTGCAAAGATTGGCAGTTCAGTATTTTTTAAATGCCGTTGATGCACAAAAGCACCAGCCACGCTGCCGGGACCACTGTTCAGGTATTTATAGGAACACCAGGCTGCAAAATCTACGCCCCAATCATGTAATTTTAATTTAATATTTCCTGCGGCGTGCGCTAGGTCAAATCCCACCACCGCGCCTGCTGCATGGCCAGCGGCAGTTATGGCTTGCATATCAAATACTTGGCCAGTAAAATAATTGACCCCGCCGATCATAATCAGCGCGAGAGAGTCGCGGTTCGCCTCAATGGCAGCAAGTAGATCTGCTTCATTAATACAGTACTCCCCTTCCCGAGGTGCCACTTCGATAAGAGCAGAAGCAGGATCAAAACCATGAAATTTTATCTGGCTTTGCAGTGCATATTGATCGCTGGGGAAAGCCTTTGCTTCGCAGAGAATTTTATAGCGTTTATTATTTGGCCGGTAGAATGAAACCATCAGCAGGTGTAGGTTCACTGTCAGCTGATTCATCATGATGGTTTCTTCCGGTAAAGCACCTACTATACGCGCCATTTTATCCGTCAGCCTTTCATGGTAACTTAACCAAGGATTTTTAGCCAGAAAATGGCCTTCCACCCCATACTTTGCCCAGTCCGCAAGTTCCTGCTGAATGGCCTCAGTGGTGGTTTTCGGCTGAAGTCCAAGCGAGTTGCCTGTAAAATAAACAACATCCCGACCGTCCTGCTTAGGGATAAAAAAGCGGGAGCGCATAGCATTTAAAGGATCGTTCGCGTCGCGCTGACGGGCATATGCCAGTGTATTATTACTTTGTAAAACAGAATCAGACATGTTATTGAAAAATTCAAAGTTACATATTCCCCCCGCGTGAAACAATTTGGGGACGCAGACCTTTCAGAAAAGAGCGCGATGATTAAAGGTGTCACTTACTAACCTTTAATGGCCTGCCATTTCGACTTAAAAGTAAAGGCCAGAACAGTGGCACGCTGTTTTGCAAGGTCCGCTTTTTCACCATGAAACAGCTCGTCTACGCTGCTGGTAAATGTTTGCAGCCATTGATCGAATTGCGGAGCACGAATGGGCAGGTCTAGGTGTTTATCGAAGACATTTGTTTTGTAACCCGGTTCGTCGAGCAGAACAAAAGCCCAGAAGTGGATAATTTTTGGCAGGTGTTCTTCGAAATGAATGGATTCAAAAACAGTGGCCATACCTTCGATTTGGAGCAGTTTTTCATAGAAGTGGCGCATCAGGACTTCGATGTCATTTCGAGCGGTAATATCTTTCATGCTACAAAGTTAGGAGAGGAAGAAAGAAAGAAATGCCAAAAAAAATAAAGACCTACTGTGGCATCTCAACTTCTGCGGCATCTTCGGTAATAATGCTTGGTTTAATAGCGGAGAGCGTTTCGCGTTCTCTGCGGCGCTGGCGCTTTCTTTCAGCCGCCTCTGCTTGTCTAGTTTCCGAATTGGTTGTGATAGCAGGAGCTTCAGGGACGGGCGTTTCGGCGGGTGCAGTTACCTCCGCGGGAAGGGTTTCCGGAACAGGCATTTCCTCTGTGGAAAGGAGCGTAGCCTGCACTTCCGGGGCAGTGGTCACCGCCTCTGGTTCTGGTTCCGATGCGGTTTCCAATGCGGGCACAGAGGCAACGGTCTCTTGCTGCTCTTTATCTTTTTTGATACTCACAAAATTATAGAGTAAAAGAGAAAAGAGCAGGATAATACTGCCGAAGATGGCGGGCATCACGACATTTCGATTAAGGCGGAATTGAAGGTTTTGTAGGAAGGGTGTTTGTTCGATTTGTGTATTGGTCTGTTTATAGATTTCAAATTTCTGCCATGCCTCCTCTTTAAGAGGAATTTCTAGATTTTTAAGTTGCACCCGAAGGTTGCGTTCATCGATTTCGTAGCTAAAAATTGTGCTCATGCCTTCACGCTTTTGAGAGATTTATCAATGTTTTTTTGCAAATTAAATCGTGCTTTCTCCAGATTACTTTTGACAGTGCCATCGCTGGCCTCCAACAAGAGGGCAGCATCTTGGAGACTATAACCATCGATGACATGAAGATTAAAAATCAGTCGTTGCGAAGGGACCAGATTCTGAATTCCTTTGATCAGTAATTCGTTACTAATCTGACGGTAATCGATCACCTCAGCCGAATCGAAGAGGTCGTAATTTCGAATGCTTGTGCCTGAGGTTGGATGCACCGTGCTGGAAACGTAGTATTCGCTACGGATACTTTTGATAAAGGCGATGGCTTGTACGATAAATTCTTTTTCAATAAAATCATCGAGATTAAGCGGAGGTTGACGCAGTGCCCGGAGCGCAAGCAGGCTGGCATGAAACGAAACGTTAAAAAGCTCATCCGCTTGTACTGCACTTTTGGCATAACGGGTCGCTATACCGGCGAGGCGGCTATAATACTTATCAAACGCTGCTTTTGAGGCAGCCGGATGATGCGTTTGCATGAGCTCTAACAATTCAGGCGTTGACATGACCTTTTTAAGCTATTTTATACGTAAACATCTGTTATAAAGTTGCATAGAGGCGACAGAGCTATTTCAAAAATAGCGGTTTATACTGATTTTCCCTAATCTGTGGCCAAAATTAGCAGGCTTAGAAAGGTTCATTTGAGTCCAGAAAAACCGACGAGGGGCTGAATTTGAGCTGAAGTGAGCACTACTATTGAGGACAGCGTAAAAACGCTCTACTTTTCTTAATACAATAATTGAATTACACAAATTCAAAAGGGGCATATTTTTTGAAATTTATTACCCACTTGTAAATCAAGGCTGTTACATAAGTAGCCAACAATTCCGGCCGTATAGATGTTTAAAACTCGGCGGCGGTGTTAATTCATTTCCCTTTTTCCTGGCCCCTTTGTTGCATTTATTTGTAGGAGCGTACTTTGATACAATTTAACCGATTTGAAATAACTAAAAATGACAGAACCAATACTCGAAGAGAACAAGGACCGATTTGTGCTTTTCCCAATTAAGTACAAGGACATTTGGGAGTTTTATAAAAAAGCGGAAGCTAGTTTTTGGACGGCCGAAGAAATTGATCTTGCTTCGGATGCCACGGACTGGAATAATAAGTTAAACGATAATGAGCGTCACTTTATTAAGCACGTACTCGCTTTTTTTGCCGCCAGTGACGGGATTGTGAACGAGAATTTGGCTGTGAATTTCCTTAATGAAGTCCAATACCCCGAAGCCCGTTGCTTTTACGGTTTTCAGATCATGATGGAGAATATTCATTCGGAGACCTACTCCCTGCTGATTGATACTTACATTAAAGATCCTACCGAGAAAGATCACCTCTTGCATGCTGTCGATACTGTTCCCTGCGTGAATGAAAAAGCGCAGTGGGCGCTGCGTTGGATTAACAATGGTTCATTTGCAGAACGGCTTATTGCTTTTGCGGCAGTAGAAGGTATTTTCTTCTCCGGCTCTTTTTGCTCAATTTTCTGGTTGAAGAAACGCGGTTTAATGCCGGGGCTAACCTTCAGTAATGAACTGATAAGTCGCGATGAAGGGTTGCACTGTGACTTTGCCTGCTTGATATATAGCCACTACGTAAAAAATCAGTTACCGAAAGAACAGGTGACCAAAATCATTGTCGATGCAGTGAGCATTGAAAAGAAATTTGTGGTAGATGCCATTCCGGTGAAATTGATTGGCATGAATGCGGATCTGATGTGTCAATACATTGAATTTGTAGCGGACCGTTTATTAGGCTCATTGGGCTGCAGTAAGTACTTTAACGCGAGCAATCCCTTTGATTTTATGGAAATGATATCGCTTCAGGGGAAAACTAATTTCTTTGAAAAGCGGGTTGCGGAATATCAGAAAGCTGGCGTAATGAACAAAAAAGAAGAAAACAATGTCTTTAACCTAGACGAAGACTTCTAGATTTAACATTCGTAGGCTAATTTTTAAGCTCGATTTTTGGTAACTTTAGAAAGCGCACCCCTTATCTAGCTTGGGACCTCCAGCTAGGAAATGAAAAAACAGGTCCTTTTTAAATATTAACCGCGGCGAGTTGAAAGATTGAACGATTTGAAAAAAAATTACAGAAAATTGAAAGTACCTTGTATTAACGAAAAAAACTTCAACATTAAAAAAACTCTAGGCGTATGTTTGTATTAAAGAGAGATGGTACCCACGAGTCGGTGAAATTTGATAAAATTACCGCCCGAATTCAGAAACTCAGCTATGGTCTTGAGCCTTCGCACGTAGATCCAATTTTAGTTGCCAAGAAGGTAATTGACGGGGTTTATGATGGTGTCACTACCAGTGAACTGGATAATCTTGCCGCGGAAACAGCTGCCTCTTTAACTGTTCGTCATCCGGACTATGCCCTTTTGGCTTCCCGCATTGCAGTGAGCAATCTGCATAAAAATACGATTAAATCTTTTTCCAAAACTATTGATTCACTCTATAACTACATTGATCCCAAAAACGGCCAGCGCGCTGCGTTGATTGCGGATGATGTGCATCAGATTGTGATGGAAAATGCACATACCCTTGACAGCTGCATCATCTATGATCGTGACTTTGGATATGATTATTTTGGATTCAAGACGCTGGAGCGTTCTTACCTCCTAAAAATGAATAATCGCGTGGCAGAGCGTCCCCAGCACATGATCATGCGCGTAGCAGTGGGTATTCACAAAAATGATATAGATGCTGCGATTCGCACCTACCACCTGATGAGTGAACGTTGGTTTACGCATGCCACCCCTACCCTGTTTAATGCAGGCACACCGAAGCCACAAATGAGCTCCTGCTTTTTATTGCAGGTAAAAGAAGATAGCATCGATGGAATTTACGATACCCTGAAACAATGTGCTAAAATTTCACAGAGTGCTGGCGGGATTGGTTTGAATATTCATAATGTGCGTGCAACAGGCTCCTATATTAAAGGAACCAATGGTTCAAGCAACGGTATTATTCCGATGTTGAAAGTTTATAATGAGACAGCGCGTTATGTTGATCAGGGGGGTGGAAAACGTAAAGGTTCGATTGCCGTTTATCTTGAACCATGGCATGCTGATATTTATGATTTTCTTGATATCCGCAAAAATCATGGTAAAGAAGAAATGCGTGCACGTGACTTATTTACCGCACTGTGGATTCCCGATTTATTCATGAAACGCGTGGAAGCGGAAGGCGAATGGAGCCTCATGTGTCCAAATGAAAGTCCCGGACTCAGCGACTGTCACAGTGAAGAGTTTGAGAAATTGTATACCAAATACGAAAGTGAAGGTCGCTATCGCAAGCAAATCAAAGCGCGTGAATTATGGGCTGCCATTATTGAAGCGCAGATTGAGACCGGAAACCCATACATGTTGTTTAAAGATGCGGCGAATTCCAAATCGAATCAGCAGAATCTGGGTACAATAAAATCATCGAATCTTTGCACGGAAATTATTGAGTACACCAGTGCTGACGAAGTAGCTGTCTGTAACCTAGCATCTATCGCTCTGCCACGGTTTGTGGATGAGAAGGCTAATAAATTTGATCACGATAAATTATTTGAAGTGACCTATGCAGCCACTTTGAATCTGAATAAAATTATTGACCGCAATTATTATCCAATTCCTGAAGCACGCAATAGTAATATGCGTCACCGTCCTATTGGACTAGGGGTTCAGGGATTAGCCGATGCATTTATTTTAATGCGTTATCCATTTGAAAGTGAAGAGGCGAAACGTCTGAATTCTGAAGTTTTTGAAACGATTTATTTTGCGGCTTTAACAGCTAGTAAAGATCTTGCGAAAGTAGATGGCGCTTATGAATCGTATGCTGGTTCACCGATTTCAAAAGGTATTTTCCAGCAGGATATGTGGAATGTGAAGCCAAGTGCACGTTGGGAGTGGGATGTATTGCGTGAAGAAATTCTCAAATTCGGCGTCCGCAACAGTTTATTACTCGCGCCAATGCCTACTGCCAGTACTTCCCAGATTCTAGGTAACAACGAATGCTTTGAGCCGTATACGAGCAACATTTACACGCGTCGTGTACTCAGCGGAGAATTTGTGGTAGTGAACAAACACTTGTTGCGTGACCTAGTAAAACTAGGTGTCTGGAACGAAGGACTGAAAAATAAAATCATAGCTGCAAACGGCTCTGTTCAGGGCATCACCGAAATTCCTGACAATATTAAAGAACTTTACAAAACCGTTTGGGAGATAAAACAGAGAACTATTATTGATATGGCGGCCGATCGTGGTGCGTTCATCGATCAATCACAGTCACTGAACCTCTTTATTCAGGATGCCAACTTTGCAAAGATGAGTAGTGCGCACTTCTATTCCTGGAAGAAAGGTCTGAAGACCGGCATGTACTATCTCCGTACGAAAGCAGCAGCCGATGCAATCAAATTTACTGTAGATCAAGACGCATTGGCGCAACCAGCCTTTGTTTTAGGAAATGAGGATCAGTTGCTAGTAGACCGCGGTCAGGCACATATCTTAACTTTTGAAGAACAACAGGCCCAGTTAAGCTGCAGCCTTGACAATCCAGAAGCCTGCGAGGCTTGCGGATCATAAGTTTCAGCAAGACCATAAAAAAAGCCTTCTTGATGTCAAGAAGGCTTTTTTTATATTGATTAACTTATTATTCTTCCATTGGATATTTTTTAGCAACCCAGTCTGGTTTAATACCTTCCGGCAAATCCAATACGCGTGCATTTTTGTAACCTAAAGCAACAACTGCGTCATAGGCCGGTTTAAGATTTGGACAGCTGGAAAAAGAACAACAGCCGCAATAGACCACTACCGTGCGGGTTTTAGGGACCATATTGAGCTCCCGCTTTAACTGATCCGTAAAGGTAGCGCTGGTCGCGCGACCCACAAAGACAGCCCCTTTAATATTTTCCATTGGACCCACATTAAAAACCACCGGGACATCTTTTGCAGCGGTTTTAATTTTTTCGGAAAGTTCGGCAGTCGGCATTATCTGCTCTCTCTTCCATGTTTGGGCCTGAGTAAATCCACCGGCCATAAGACCAATTGCAAGCAATAAAACCTTTTTCATAGTATTTATAAAATGAGAATTAAAAACGAATTTACAGAGAATGAACTTAGAAAAAATCCAAAAAAAGCAAAAACGAGTAAATCCACCCTTCCTTTGATTTAAGGCATAGATCCCCTACCTTTAAAGAGCATGAATATCACTCTTGTTTTTATTGGCGATGCTGTCACCAAAACAGGTATCCCATGCCATTCGGACTAAATTACATGGATAAAAATATTGCGCTGGATTTTATAACACATACACCAATCATCGCGCTAATGGTTATGGCCTCGTTCTGTTTGCATAGTGCCTTTGCGGGTGGGCTCGTGAGCGCCCTGATTGTCGGATGGAAGGTTAATGGCCAAAAACAAAATTCTTCAGCCACCAGTTTATGAAAAAACTCATCGGTGGAGGGCTGATTTTTCTTGGCGCAGTTTTGATCAGCATTTCTATTCTGGCTTTAATTCAGGCATTTGACACCATGCAGAAAATGCAATTGGGCATGGAAGACTTTGCTTATTTGTTTGGCAGCGTCCTTATTCCTTTGCTAATTACGGTTATTGGCCGCTGGCTCTACCGACGTGGTAAAAACAAATGGAAATCCTAGGTTTAAGAAATGCCATAGCGCTTTCGCAATTTATGGAGCATCGGTTTTTCAAAATAACGATTGACTAGGTGTGCAACCAGTAGGACAACCAGCAGGTACATAAAAAAGTAAAGACTGCTTTGCTGCCGTTCCGCTGAAAATACGCCGCTAAAAACAATCCAAACGGGATACTGAAAAACAAAAATGCCATAACTCAAATCCCCAAGACGACTCAGTGCTGGCCGGCTTAGGAACCGCCCCAACGCTGATCGATCGAAGTACAAACTCAAGACCAGTAGCGCGAAAACTGGAGACAGCAGGCCGTTGTGAATATATTTTAAAATCGGATTCGGTAGGTAAATCAAAAGGCCAAGGAGCAATACAGATACGAAAAAAATAGAAGTCGGCCATCTTTTCAGAACAGCAGGCACTTCCTTCAAATCAATCAGGCGAGCACTGCACATACCGCATAGAAAGGTGCCCAGATGCCAGAGCGGAAAGGTGCTGATAAATTCCTCCGTGCGCTTGCTGCCGTCGCTCAATCTTTCTACAAAGAGAAAATGCTGCAAGCTTTGTAGTAAATAGACAAGTAGGCCAAACACCAACAATCTTCTAACAGGCAACTGTCGTAGAAAACGAAATAGAAAAGGGAACAAGGCGTAAAAAAATAATTCGATAGATACTGACCAAGTTGTGAAATTCAGATCTAACACGTAGCCGGGATTCCAGGTCTGCAGTCCCAACGCATGGAGTAGAATCACTAAGCCCTTTGGTCCCGCCCCTTTAACTACCAAGACCAGCAGTAGCGTGATAAAAAAAGCCAGCCAGTACACAGGCAAAATTCGGGTGAGTCGTTTTTTATAAAAGTACAAGGGGGACAGCATTCCTTCTTTTTGCTGATAAACGAGGGTCATGACGAAGCCGGAAATAAAAAAGAAAAAAGAAACTCGAAACGCGCTGTGATTGATTAATGTTTTGAGTGCGGGCTCAGAAAAAGGAAAATAGGCCGTACCATAGTGAAACAGGAGCACACCTATTGCGAGGAGAAAACGGATAAAATTAAGTGGATGGAAATACACAAATTGATTTGCGTACAATATTAAAGAAATAAATAGCGGATAAAAAACAAAAAGGCCCCCAGAAGGAGCCCAATTGCGATGATTTTGTACATCTGAAATCCAGGTATTAGTTGTTCATCCGTGCAGCATCCGGAATTATCGTGTCCTGTTCGGACCAATGCGGATAAATCGTTTCTTATTTCCTATTCCAAATCTTCTGCCAGTGAAAAGAGTTTGGATACAAGGTAGAAACGTAGCAATTGACTACCTTTATAGCATGCGAGTGCTCCTAACCACGCTGAACGCGAAATACATTCATACGAACCTGGCCATACGTTTACTGTACGAGCTCAACTATGAAAAACATTCGGGTCTGAGCTGGAAAGAATTTACAATAAAAGAAGATCAGGATATTGTTGCTGATTTTTGTTCGGACTATGATGTCATTGCTTTCAGTTGTTACATCTGGAACATCACGCAGACGCTGGAAGTAGCAAATAAAATTAAAGAACGCGCTCCAGCCACAAAGATTCTGCTCGGTGGGCCGGAAGTAAGCTATGAGTATGAAAAAGTCATTGCCCTCTCCTGTGTTGATTTTATAATTGCAGGTGAAGGTGAGATAGCGTTTTCAGAGTTTCTTGAGCAGTGGGAAAAACCAGAACTGGTGCCGGGACTCATCTATAAAACGGAACAAGGGGTTCAGATTAATCCCCAGCCTGCCGTATTTGATGTCAAACTTTTCGAGCACAGCATGCCGTACCGTTTTGACCCGCCAAAGGACCTGGAAAAAAAAGTGCTGTATATTGAGACTTCCCGTGGCTGTCCTTATAAATGCGAATTCTGTCTGGCGAGTCTAGACAATAAAGTCCGTTATCTGCCCGACCGATCGATTAAAGCGACTCTACTGCATCTGATGGAGCACGGAAGAGTGATTAAATTTCTGGACCGTACCTTTAATATAAAGCGGGATTTTACACTTGACATTTTTCGTTTTATACTGGCAAATCGCCGGCCAGGAAATATTTTTCAGTTTGAAATAACGGCAGACATTTTACATCCGGACATCATTAAATTTATTCATGAAGAAGTCCCTCCGGGATTGTTTCGTTTTGAAATTGGCATCCAGACGGTTAATCAGAAAGCCAATCTGGAAGTCAGCCGAAAGCAGAACTTTGATAAAACAAAAAAGATTATTGAAGAGCTTGCCTATAAAGTAGAAATGCATCTGGATCTGATTGTAGGTCTACCGCTGGATTATTGGGACGATGTACGTTTCAGCTTTGAAGAAGTTTTTAAATTATTTGCGCCAGAGATGCAGCTGGGCTTTCTCAAATTTTTGAAAGGCACCACGATGCGGGATAAAGAAAAGCACGGATTTGTGTATGATCCGAATCCCCCCTATCAGATTATTGAAAGTAAATACCTGTCGAAAGACGAACTGGCTCGAATTGTAAAACTCGAGCATGCCCTTGAAATTTATTGGAACGGTGGTAAAGCGAAAAACACTTTGCGGTATGTGACGCAAAGGTATGGTAGTTTTGATTTTCTGCTAGAGCTTGGTGAGTATTTTGGCACGCGTCATGCTTATCATAAATTCAGTCTGACCGATGTATTCGATGTTCTGTTTGAGTATGCCGCTGCAAAGTTTGCAGATGACCAGATTCTGTCCTCGTTAATTGCGATGGACTATTATTTACACTTTCGCATACGTCCACAGCAACGCTATCTCATGGCGCTGGACAAAAAAGAAACAGCAGTACTTGCCAGTACAACCGGCGCCGCGGAGACAGGACGCTTTTATGCTTTCCGGCTGCCCTTCGATTATTTCGATTTTTTAAAAACCGGACAGGTGGAAAGTGTTGAAACAGAAGTTTTATTTTGTTATGATGGCGTTCAAAAAGGCAGGCTCCTTCGTCCAATTTACTTAGGCGAAAGCACAAGCACTCTGTAATTCCGCTCAGTGGGACGAAGCGGTGTGCCTCCATGCAGATTGCTATGATCTAGCTCTACAAGTCCCTCCGAAAATGTTGCCTGCGTCACCAGCAAGCCCTCATAAAAGGGCAGGGCAAACCAATCGCCGCCATTCATTGCGTATACTTTAATGTCGCCATTCCGAAGCACCAAGCTTGTAATTTCAGGGATATAGAGTTTACTATGCCAGTAGGTTTCGTCGCCCCTTTCACGTGATTCCCAGCTATTGCTGCGCATGGTGATGACGGTTGAAAACGAAAGATTAGTGTTACCATTGGCTCCGTTTTTTCCCGGTTCACCTGCGGGACCTGGGATGTTTTTTTTACAGGCCGTTCCAAACATCAGTAAAGAGGCCATTAGAAGACGGCTCAGGAGTTTTTCCCTCATTGTGCAGCGATTTCAGAAGTTTTAACAAAAACATGCGAAGGCAGATTACTTTGCCCTTTGGCGCTGCTTGACAAGGTAACGAGCCGGTAGTTAGCTGTTTCGGGAGCTGCCGGCACTCCCCCATGAATATCGGCAAAAGTCAGTCGCACTTTGCCTTCAGAAAAGCCACATTGCATCAGAAGATCTCCGGTAGCATTTGGTAATTCCCACCAGACATTGGTACTTTGCATAAACACCTTAAGTCCCCCTTCATTCACGACCTTGGCGGTCAGAAGTGGTGAAGAATAGATGTACTCCAAAACCGAACCATTTACCTTCCAGTCGGCTGAATTAATCACAAACAAATCACTGGAAGAGGTGCTGGCATTGCCGCCCGTACCATTTGTTCCCGGTGCCCCCTGGGGTCCCGCTATTTCCTTTTTTTTGCAATCAGTCAAAACAAAGAATAGGATCAATGTCACAGAGAAATGGATGATTTTTTTCATGGCTTGTAATTTGCAACTAATATAACGATTCTAGAGAAAAAATGCTGTAGGCTAAAGGAGAAGGACTCGATTCCTCCTTAAAAAAAATAAAAACCAGCTTGAACTTTACTTTTCAGTCCTTACATTTACAGTAATGAAGCGACACACCCTTTTATTGCCCATCAGTTTGGCCCTACTTTTGTTTTCCAGCGCCTGTGTGAAGGATGGCAGTGAACCCGATACACCAGCCATCACTTACGGTAATTTTAGCTGGACGGCGAATGGCACAACGACCGTTGCAGATTCCGCTATTTGTTATTTACAGATAACGACTATTTATGCATACAAAGGAGGTATTGTTAATACGGTGGAGTTAAACCTCAGTGATGTGGTAACGGGAACTTATCCTGTAAATTCAACCAGTGGCAATGAGATAAAGATTGTCAAAAACGGTCTGAACTTGGCCGCGGGAAGCGGCACAGTGACAATTAGTTCGAATACCGGTAGTCGCTTAGCTGGAAATTTTTCAGGCGTGCTGACTGGCACAGCGGGTGCCGTGAGTGGTCAATTCAGTGAAATTCGCTTCCGCTGAAAGACTTAGCACCAATTAACATTATTTCCTATTAAAAATGTTCAACTTTAAGGGTTGGAAAGTGTTTCTTTTATGGTGCAGGGTTTTAGATTTTCAAAATACAGTGCAGGAGCAACTTCACGATTTGATGCTCTGTTTAAAATATTCAAACAATTGATTACACACACTAGCGGTGATGTAGAAGAGGCTTTGGACTGGTTGTGGCAGCTAGACAAGGAATATCAACTTAGCACTGATGATTATTCAATCGATGATTTTATAGCAGAGCTCAAAAAACGTGGTTATCTGCGCGATGAACCTAAGAATGGCGGAGGACTGGCGATTACCGCAAAGACTGAGCAGGCTATTCGTGAGAACGCCTTAGAACATATTTTCGGAAAATTAAAGCGCGGAGGTAGCGGCGATCATAAAACCCGTTATACCGGAAAGAGTGGTGAGGAAACTAGCTCCGATCTTCGTGCCTATGAATTTGGTGATGCCCCTCAGAGCATCGCCATGGTGGAATCGCTCAAACAAGCGCAGATAAATCACGGACTTGAGGATTTTCAGCTGACTGAAAGTGACTTACTGGTGGGAGAGCAGGAGTTCCGAACACAAACGGCAACGGTGCTGATGATTGATATCAGTCACAGTATGATTCTCTATGGAGAAGACCGCATTACGCCCGCCAAAATGGTAGCGATGGCGCTGGCCGAAATGATTCGCCGTAAGTACAGTAAAGACAGCCTAGATATTATTGTTTTTGGAGATGACGCTTGGCCAATTCAGTTAAAAGACTTGCCTTACTTGCAGGTGGGACCCTTTCATACAAATACAGTAGCGGGACTTGAACTGGCAATGTCCATTTTAAGAAAGAAAAAAGCCGCCAACAAACAAATTTTCATGATAACAGATGGCAAGCCCAGTTGCCTCAAAGAAAACGGTGAGTATTATAAAA
>CALPON020000075.1 GCA_943325195.2 Sphingobacterium thalpophilum
GAAATCTTCAAGAAAAGAGTTCGAGAAAATGTCGATGGACTCCACTGAAATTTAAAGCACACCAAAATCGGTGTGCTTTCTTTTTTTTGACCCGCCTAAACATTTACCATCAGCGGACATTTTCTCATTTCTTCCCTGAAAATTAGGTCTTGAAAATTTTCGAAAAAACAGCGCTTAGTACCAGGTATTTTACTGGGGATTCGAAATTGTTGATGTAAGTACGCAAGAGCTCAGGTAATTCTGGCCTTATAGGAAATGTTTAAGAGCCATTTTTTTATCTAGGCGCATTAAACCCAAACAGGTGAAGAAAAACACGCAATCAAAAGATATTGAAAAACACTAAAAAGTTGGAACAAATATCTACTAAACCTCAGACACGGTAGCAACAGAAACACTGCAGAAAAAGAAAAGAAAACGGAATTAGAAAGTAACCGAACGAACGCGACGGCCTCTTCCGCGGCCAGCCTTACGACCGCCCTTGATTGCGATTCCATAACTGACGTTAACGGAGATATATGAATCTTTGTTGTTCTTGTTACCACGCGGTGCCAAGTTGATGGGATTACCATCCTTATCGGCACCATGCCATCCGTAATTATTTTGGAAACCATCGGGCTGACGATCCACTTCCAGATTTCGGTTAGAGAGATCTGCAGCAAGACTGCTGGATAATTCGGCAGGATTTACATAAACTGTCGAAATATCATCCAAGTAATCTGTATTTGTATAGCGCCAGTTGATTTCGATACCAATCCGATGTGATTTTCTACGTTTATTAATCGTCACATAAGCTCCTGCACCAAAAGGAAGGCAATAGCCCCATTTGCTATAACGCACGGCTTCCGTCTGCAAGGGCTGCAGCGCTATCCAATCACCCTTGTAAAATGTTGTGGGATTGTGATGAAAAGCCCCTAGTCCCGCAAATAAATACGCCGTAAAAAAGACATTACTCCTGCTGTAAACACCCATCGGCTTGTTGGAGGAATAAAATAACCACTGCACAGTCCCTTCCAAATCATAAATATCATTTCTGAAACTCAGATTGCGAGCGTTCCGTCCTGGATTTGATGATAAATTATCATTGCCTTCAATTCGCATGTAATTAAATGCAACCTTGGCTGCAAAAAGTGGGTCAAACCGGTAACGGACATAGATCTGCTCATTCCAGCGCGTCTTAGCCAACTTCGCATCCAGAATGAAGGGACGGGCTTCTTTTGCTCCGCCACCAATCTCTCCTAAATAATTAGAAGCACCAGTACCAAAACCAAACTCAAGGTTATAACCACGCTGTGCATGTAGCGTCGTGCTGAGCACAAGCATCAGTAGGAATAGCCCGAAATTAGTTTTATGAGTGTGTACCATTGTTGTGATAATTGCCAAATATATAAAATTTTATGTAATCTGCCAAAGTAAATTTAAGCTCACCAAACTATATGCCAGGCACAGACTTTGCGCTTTGTTTCTGCCGCCAAAACAGAAAAAACGGGCTTTCAGACTTATGCAGAAATTCGCCATTGCGGTCCACGGTGGTGCCGGTACCATTTTCGGCTCCCTCGACACTGCCGCGCTCGAAGCTGACTATAAGATGGCACTTCAAGATGCAATCCTGTCAGCCGAAAGCATCCTCCGCAAAGACGGTTCCGCACTCGAAGCTGTAGAGCACGCGGTGCGGACCCTCGAAGACAATCCCCTCTTCAATGCGGGAAAAGGCAGCGTATTTACCCACGAGGGTCGCCACGAAATGGATGCTAGTATCATGGATGGTCATACCCTCAAGGCTGGCGCCGTTTCCGGCGTTACCAACATTCGTAATCCCATCATCCTCGCCCGGAGTATTATGGAAAACTCAGAACACGTCTTCCTTTCGGGTTCGGGTGCGGCAGACTTTGCACGACAATTGAACCTGGAATTTATGCCAGATGCGTACTTCCTCGTCCCAATGCGCTATGAACAATTTCTGAAAGCCAAAGCCAGCGATTCCATCATCTTGGACCATGCGCGACAATCGACAAAAAAATTCGGAACCGTGGGAGCGGTGGCCCGCGACCGCCATGGCCATCTGGCTGCAGCGACCAGTACCGGCGGTATGACCAATAAAAAACATGGCCGCATTGGCGACACACCCCTGATTGGTGCGGGAACCTATGCTAATAATGCAACCTGCGCCGTGTCCTGCACCGGACACGGGGAATACTTTATACGCGCCGTGGTCGCCTACGACATCTCCTGCCTAATCGAATACAAAGGCCTCAGCCTGAAAGAAGCCTGTGAGAAAGTGGTGCAGGATAAACTGATTCGCCTAGGAGGTCAGGGCGGACTCATAGCGGTGGATGCTGAGGGGAACCTGGAAATGTGCTTTAACACGGAAGGCATGTACCGAGCATCGAAACGGGAAGATGAGCGGATTTATATTGGTATTTTTAAAGATTAGTCCGATAAGCGATTTCCTCTTCCCGCCCGGCTGTATAGGGTTCAATGGGATGAAAAGTCATGCACCGTGTCTGAAGATCAAAAGTGTCCCCAAAAGCCATCACATGCACCGTCAGATTCTCAATGGAGACGGGTGCCCCCATCTGCACGTCCGTAATCGTCGTCTGTTTCATGTGCGTGCCGTCCACCAGAATTACCAAACCTGATCCAATGGCCTCCAGATGCCGTCCCCCTGTAATCAATAAACCCGTATCTTCTCCAAGTCCGATACCAATGTTAATAGGATTGCTGGCGCAAGCATAAAGTAAACGACCGATGCGGCCTCTCTGTGCAAAGTGGGTATCAATCACTACTTTATTGATAAAGCCGAGTCCCCCTGTAATCTTCACCTCTCCTTTAAGCAAGGCCTCTGAACTACTGCCCTGATAGATCATGTTATTGCTGCATGCCGCCGCGCCTGCGCTGGTACCCGCAATAACAAAGGGCTCGCGCTGATAACGGTCCAGTAACAAATGATGGAAAGCGGTGCCACCAAAAATACTGGTCAGCCGCAACTGATCGCCACCAGTAAAAATGACGGCATCGGCTTTCCGCAGACGACTGAGACAGTCTTCGGAATTGGCCTCAGCGCGTGAACGCACATCCAAAACATCCGTATCGCGGAGATTAAGCTGGGCAAAGGCGCGCTGATAGTCCTCCCCACCCTGGCGGGGAACCGTGCTGGCAGTCGTAATGATTTCAATCCGCGAATCGTTTCCCCGACCCGCTTCCTTGCACAGACGTCCCAGAATTCCTCTTTCAAAAAAACGAATCTTTTCTGGTACATTGGGGGTTATGCCCGGCTCGCTACCCTTGTCCACCGATCCTCCAATAACAATCAATTTACCTTTTGGTATAAGCATACTCTCGCAGTTAGGCGGCAAAAAAACAGCCACACATAAATTCACGCCGCCCTCCAGCATTTTCCGAAAAGCAGGTGTAGCTGCATTCTTCAAAAACTATTCCTGTCCTTCACGGGGAAGGGAGCTGCTAAATCACAGAATAATTGACTACCTTTGGGCAACGATTCTTTGAAAGGTGAAGCGTACCTGTCTGTGATTTTCCCAGACATTCCTACTCTTCCCCATTTTATTGAAAATTCGCACCCTCACCGGTGCGCAACGATTGAAATATAGTATAATGACATTTAGTGAACTCGCTCTTATTCAGCCCATCCTCGATGCGCTTGAACAAAAATCTTACACCCACCCAACTCCCATTCAGCAACAGGCCATTCCTCCTATCCTTCAGGGGAAAGACATTTTTGGCTGTGCACAAACCGGAACTGGAAAAACTGCCGCCTTCTCTTTGCCAATCCTGCAGTTGATGGATGCCAGCCGTCCCAAGGATAATTTTCGCAAAATACGTACCCTCATCCTCGCTCCCACGAGAGAACTGGCCTTACAAATTGCGGAGAATTTTAAGCACTATGGCGCGGGCTTAAATTTTAGACAGTGTACCGTCTTCGGCGGTGTATCACAAAACCCACAGGTCGATCAACTTAAAAAAGGAGTGGACGTTCTCATCGCTACGCCCGGCCGCTTGCTGGACCTCATGAACCAGGGCTATATAAAATTACAGGCGGTGGAATTTTTTGTGCTGGATGAAGCGGACCGAATGCTGGACATGGGTTTTATTAATGACATCCGCAAAGTCCTTACTAAACTGCCTGCCCGTCGCCATTCCCTATTTTTCTCTGCTACTGCCAGTCCCGAAATCATGAAACTCGCCAATACCATTCTACACCAGCCGGTGAAGATTAGCGTAACGCCAGTTTCCAGTACGGCCGAAAAAATTCAGCAACAGGTGTATTTTGTGGAGAAAGAAAATAAACGCGCCCTTCTTAAACATGTCCTCGAACAATCTGGAATTGAACATGCCCTGGTCTTCACCCGCACAAAACACGGGGCGGACAGAGTGGCACGGGACCTTGTTAAATCAGGTATTCCCGCCGAAGCCATTCACGGTGACAAATCACAAGGTGCTAGAGAGCGCGCATTAAAAGGTTTCAAAGCTAGAAGTATCCGCATACTGGTAGCTACCGATATTGCATCACGCGGCATCGACGTCGATAAATTAACACACGTCATCAACTTCGAAATTCCTGAACAAGCAGAAACCTACGTGCACCGTATTGGCCGCACGGGCCGAGCAGGAGAAAGCGGCGTGGCGCTCAGTTTTTGTACACCCGATGAACGGAGTTATTTAAATGATATTAAAAAACTAACCAAAATAGAAATTGAGGTCGTATCTACTCATCCCTACAATTAATCAGATACAAATAACAATGAACCAACATGAAGCAGCAGTTCGCACTGCCTCATCAATCAAAAACAAATAAAAAAAGGTGAAGCGACGCGGACTTCGCTACACGGATTAAAAAAAATGAAACAAGGAACAGTAAAATTCTTCAACGCTGAAAAAGGTTTTGGCTTTATTAAAGAAGAAGGTGGTGAGGATCTTTTCGTGCACGCTACAGGCCTGCAAGAAGAAATTCGCGAAAACGACCAGGTAGTTTTTGAAGTGAAAGAAGGCAAAAAAGGCCTGAACGCAGTAAACGTACGATTAGCTTAATAGCGGACTTCAACAATGAAGAGCTCTCCCTTTGGAGGGCTTTTTTTTTGCCCTTCTTTCTGCTATTAATCGACCAGCCACAGCCAGTCATAACGTGCGGCTAGGGCCTGGGCATAAAGATGATGCAAGTCCGAGGGTAGTTTTTCTGCGCGAATCGCGCTATGCAAATCAACCAGCGCCTGATTGCCCTTACCACACATGCCATAACATCCAAGATGGCACTTGAGAGCGGCAATTAGCTCCGGACTCAGATGCGCAGCGCAGACCTCAGCCATCGCTGCCTTGCGGGCTTCCAGTTTAAAAACAGAAAGGGCTCTGAGTTTGGCGCTCATGTGTGGGTACTTTGAAGGAACAAATGTATACATTTTGTATATAAGTATATCTACTTTATACACAGCAAAATGATCACAGTACCGGCACAAACAGGGAATTTTGCAAGGATGAAAAAGGTCCACATCGGTGAACGTATCAGAGAGTTGGTGAGAAAGAAAAAGTTGACCGACAGCCAGTTCGGCCATCTGATTGGTTTGTCGCGTCCCGGTGTCCAAAAAATCTATCCCAAAGAATACCTCGACACCGAACTGCTGCAGAAAATATCACAGGCACTTACGCATGATTTTTTTGCGGAATTTAGCAAGGAACTAGGAATGGTCGAGGAAAAACAAGCTCCTTTTGGCGAGGGAAGCCACAAGGAGCTGGGACGCCTTTTTAATTTACTGGAGCAAATGAATCAGCGGCTAGAGGAACTGGAAACTAAAATTTCAACTCCGGCAAAAAATACAAAAAAGAAAACCCGAAAAAAATAACTTCTCTTCTCCGTTTCTTTTAGGGTTTGTTCTTTTGCAGGATGATATAGGAAGCGAAGTGATCTGAATAGCCACCCGTATAAATGCCACCGCTATAACTGCGAAAGGGATAGCCTTTAAAACTTCCAAAATCAGTCCGCAACCAAGTTTTATTATGTATCCGGACAGCTGCAAAACGCCAGCCTTCCGGCGCAGTAAACCAGGCTTCATTAAGGATAATCTGATCAAATAAATTCCAGCTGTCTTTATACGCCAGAGTGCCGATGCCCCGTAAATATAATTTCTCCATGGGATTGTAATACTCCCCGCTCTTCATCTGCGCCGGCGAACTGACCGTTCGGATATAGTGTCGAACACATTCATTCACAGGGTCATCATTTAAATCGCCCATGATCACCACACGGCAAAGTGGCTCTGCGCCTGTAATACTATCGGCAATTCGACGTGCTACTCTCGCTGCTTTGTTCCGGCTCTCGCGACTGCGCAACTCCCCTCCCCTGCGCGATGGCCAGTGATTCACTAAGATCGCAACGGCATCGTTTCCTATCCATCCACTGACTACCAATATATCTCTGGTTTTATGCGTCGTATCCATCCCTAATTTTACGGGATAGGAAACCGCCTTTTTAAGTTTAAAACAGGAGGGCTGATAAATAAAAGATGGATCCACGCCTCGTGCATCGGGTCCCTCGAGGTGAACAATGGCATACTGACGATTCCGTAAAGCTGGCGCACTTACTAAATCTTCCACCACGGATTTATTCTCCACTTCACACATGCCCAGAAGTGATACACCGGTAGGACTTGCCTCTAGGCCAATGGCAGCAATGGCTTCTGCAAGATGCCTGATTTTCTCCCGGTACCGCTCTCCCGTCCACTTATTCACACCTTCAGGTGTGAAGTCCTCATCGTTCTTCCAAACATCATTTAACGTGTCATACAGGTTTTCCAGATTGTAAAAGCCAATAACCAATGCTTCAGATGGACTGCGCTTCTCTATTCGCTGAGCAGATGAACTGAGATACACCAAACTAAAAAACAAACACAGGGATTTCATAAAATGGTCCAACATAAAAAACTCTTTTTACTTGACCTCTCCAAAACAAGATTTTTTTTTCTGGCGCTTACAAAAAAAAGCCTTCAGATTTGCAGGACCCCATGCAACAGTTTATTTTTATTTTCCTCGTTTTCCTATCCAGTCTGCTTGCCGCCCAGAACGACAGCCTGCCAGGGGACAGTGCAGACGATCTTAGCCGTCTTTTTCTTAATACGACTTTATTGCAGGAAGACGAGGGTGATGATCAGCAGGATATATCACCGCTCTTGCAATCGGCGCGTGATGTTTTTAATCAGTTTGCAGGTTTTCAATTTGGAGCCGCGCGCTATCGCCCAAGGGGCGGTAACGCAAGGTACACGACAATCGCCATTAATGGCGTCACTATGAACGATCCTGAAACAGGAGCTGCCGTTTGGGCTCTGTGGGGCGGACTGGGCGATGTGATTCGCTTTCCTGAAGTACGCACCTCTCTTGCCGCCAGTCGCGATCTCTACAGCAGCGTCGGTGGATTTCTTCATTTCGAAACACAAGCCAGTCAATTTAAAAAGGGACAACGCTTCACCTGGTCCGGTGGCAATCGCCTTTATCATCAGCGTGTTCTGATAAGCGCCCACACCGGCCTCCGCAAGTCTGGATGGGCCTTCAGCAGCGCCGGCGCCCTGCGATATGGAAAGGAAGTTTATGTACCTGGAACCTTCTATCAAGGGCTATCCCTCTACTTTTCAGCAAGTAAGATTTCTGGTAAAAACCAGACAACTTTTTTAGTTTTTGATAGCCCCACACGTCAAGCACGCAGTAGCACTGCCACCAAAGAGGTGTATGCCCTAACAGGGACCAATTACTATAACGCCAATTGGGGCTATCAAAAAGGCGAAGTGCGACCAGCAGTGGTTTCCGAACTTCACAAACCGGTCCTTCAGATTTTGCGACAATGGCGACCCACTGTGCATGAACGTCTGCAAAGCAGCATCACTTTTATAACCGGCAAAACCAGCATCACAGGTCTGACCTGGAATGATGCTGCAAATCCAGATCCTGATTATTACCGCTACCTACCTTCTTGGCTGGTATTACAGCAAAAAACGGAGGCCGCGGAAAAATTAAAACTGGACTGGTTATCGGTCAGCAGCGGCAAACAGCAAATCAACTGGGACCAACTGATTAGTCTGAACCGCTCGAACCTCTACTCCGCGGGTCCGACATCAGTCCCCAACACCACAGAAACACGAGCTCACTACCTCCTTGAAAAAAAAGTGGAGGCTGCTTCTCTACTTCGTGTTAATAGTCTTTATACGATCAGAATAAAAAGAGATTTTCTATCCCTTGGTCTGAATGCAGAACTCTATCGAAGCAGAAAATACAAAGTGGCAGAGGACCTGCTTGGCGCCAGCTACTGGCTGGATGTGGACCAGTTTGCCGAGGGCCTGGGACTGGATGAAACCATCCTGCAAAACAATCTCGACAATCCAAATAAAAAAATTAAAAAGGGCGATCGATTTGGATACGATTACCTGTTTCGCTCCTGGCGTGCTTCTGTATTTATGCAGAACGAACACAGTGGTCCCCGAATGGACTGGTATGCCGCTGCAGAGCTTTCTGTATCATCCCTGCAGCGGGAAGGACTCGTAGCGAACGGTAAATTTCCAGAAAGTAGCAAAGGAAAAAGCGAAGTACTAAGCTTTATAAATCCGCAGATGAAAACAGGCTTAACTTGGAAATTTTCGGGACGGCAATTTATCACCGCGCATCTTAGCGCGGGATCTAAAATGCCAGAGGCGCGCCTTCATTTTATTTCCCCCACAACTAGAAATGAACTTACTCCCACAAAAGGTCCCGAACGACAGATAAGCGGCGAAGCGGCCTATCACTTTTTATATGCGAATCTAAAAGGTCGCCTGAGTGTCTATCGCAATCATTTTTACAAGATGAACTGGTTGAAGACCTATTGGCAGGATGAATACAACAGCACGGTCAACCTGCTCATGACGGACATCTCACAAAGGTTTCAGGGACTAGAGATGGGACTAGAGAAAACCATTCGCGTGCTTCATGTCATTCAATTGGCAGCAAGCTCTGGCTACTGGCAATATATAAATACCCCGCAACTCAGCGCATGGCAGGATAACACCGGACAGGTGCTTTTTACAGAGCGAAAAACCTATCTCAATAGATTGCGTGTTGGGGGAAGTCCGCAACGTGCTCTCGGTCTGTCATACCGCTATAATGCCCGCAAATACTGGTCAGCCAGCATTGCCATTAACTACCTCGACCAGCATTATACAGAACCCAATCCCGACCGGCGAACAGCCGAAGCCTTGCAGAAATTTAACCGCTCAGAAATTGTTGAAGCAATGCAGGTTGCAGGACAGGAAGCATTACCTGCTGTCTATTACATTAATTTAGTTTTAAATAAATCCTACCGCTACAGACATAAATATAATTTTAATATCTCCTTCGCAATCAATAACCTATTCAATAACCGGAATCTTATTATAGCAGGAAATGAAAGCCTGCGTTGGGATGCAGCAGACATCAACAAATTTCCAAACAAATATAATTACATGCAGGGTCTGAATGGGCTTCTGAATTTAACCATGAATTACTAATGAAAAAATTACTCTCCTGTCTCTGCCTCGCATTCCTGCTGTGTGCTTGCGAAAAAAAATATGAACTCCCCGATGAGGTCGTCAAACCAGCAGGACCAGCATTAACAATCGCACAACTTAAAAAAAGAATTTCCGGTAGCAACAGTCTTTATGCGTTTAAGAGTGGAGACTCCAGTCTGTATCTGACGATTACGATGGATGAGACCAGTGGCAACATTTACAAACAGGTATATGCCGCAGATTTGGAAGGATCTGGCATCCAGCTGCGTTTACTCAGCAGCGGGGGACTTTATGAAGGAGATAACATCCGTTTGCTACTGGGGCGACTCAGCTTGGTCGCGTCGAATAACATGCTGTATCTCGACTCTATTTCACTCGAAAAAGATGTTGTGAAGCTCGCCAGCGGAAGCCGGTTCAACGCCCGGACCGTGACGATGGACCAATTGCTCAACGCCCCCTCAGTGCTAGATGCACAAAATTTACAAAGTCAGTATGTCCGCATCAGCGATATTGAATTCAGTTACGAAAGTCGCGGTAAGCCCCTTGCCAATGTCATTGCGCGCAGCAGTGCCGATCATTATTTCGGAAAGTGTTTTGGAAAAACCATTGCCCTCCGCACCAGCGGTTTATGTCAATTTGCCGGACAGCTAGTGCCAGCTGGACATGGAGAAATCACTGGCATACTTCAGCAATACAACACGGCCTACTCTCTGGTATTGAAGACTCACGGTGACCTACAGTTAGCTGGCGAAACCTGCGGGAAGACAGACACCAGTCAAAGCGGTACGTATTTATATAAGGATTTTGAGGACAAGAGTCTCAGCAGTGGTGGCTGGCTTCAGATTCAGAGTAGCGGCAGTATCAGTTGGACAAGTAGCAATTACGCACAAAGCAGCTATTACGCTCGGATTAGTAACAAGGTTGCTGAGGTCTATCAGGCGGGTCAAACCTGGCTGATTAGTCCAATCATTGATTTGCAGCAGGCACAAGCACCAATTCTTCATTTTGTCACTGCAGTGAGCTCCACATTAACGCCGCTCGACTTATTGCTTACAGAAGAGGTGGATGCAAGCCTACCTGATTCAGCGATTTGGCTGCAATTAAAATATGCAAGCCCAACTAACGGTTTCAGTTATATGAGCAGCGGTGATTTGTCGCTGAGCCCATGGAAAGGCCGTCGCATCCGCCTTGCCTTTCGTTATAGCGCCCAGAATATCGCAGGCGCTATTTGGAACTTGGATAATATAGTTATGAAAGAACGCTAAGGGGTCCTATCCTGATTCCCCTGTTAGGTGCCGCTTATTGACAGCTTTGCAGAGCTCATGCTCGGAATCGATCACACACAGCGGCAGGGGACGACTTACTACTGTCGTGTCAGGATAGCTGCTAGAAGAAAGATCAGCGGGGACACTTGAGCAGACCCGGTCAAGAACTGGAGCTGAATGAAACATGGAAAAACGGAGTATAGAAGACTACAAACGCAGGTCTGAAAATGTGACAGGGGCGCAGTAACCAGCTATAGCGCCAAAAAAGTAGAAGTTGCTGGGCAACTTATAAGGATGTAATTTGCAAAAGAATCGGCAGCTATATCACAGAATGAAGCATCGCTGGTATCAATAGATGACCAAAAAAATATAAATAAAAAAGAACTTTACGATCAAAGCCTAACACACCAACGTATGTTGACCATCCGTAACTATCAAGCGCAGGATAAAGAATCATGCCTTCTCGCTTTCAAAACCAATGTCCCGACCTACTTCACAGATGAGGAAATCAGTGATTTTTCTACTTTCCTTGAGCGGCTTGGCAACGCGTCGGCCGTAAACACCGCTTATTTTGTAGTGGAATGGAATCAGAGTATCATCGGCTGCGGTGGCTTTGGTGATAAGGACGATTGCGGCATTATCTCCTTATGCTGGGGACTTATTTCCGAAAACTATCACAAAAAAGGTTTCGGTAAAGCACTTTTACTGCATCGTCTAAACGCCCTTAAAGCGCGTTATCCTGGACTCCCACTGGTAATGGACACCACCCAGCATTCTTATCTTTTTTTTGAAAAGTATGGATTTCAAACCATCAAAATCACCGAAAATTTTTACGCTAGGGGTCTGCATCGCTACGATATGTCCTGGCAGGAATCGAGCTGAAGCACCACTGGGCTCATAAACGAAAAAACAATAATCAGTAATAGGCAAAGAGTTAACTTTACCGCCAATAAGTATGAAAGCAATTAACTTACTTCTTGTCTGCTTAACTTTTTATTTGCGAACGGCTGCTCAGAAATCAGATTCAACGCTGATCCTACATGACAGCATCACCGGCATGGAAAAGCGCATTGTTTTTATTTTTGATGGAAGCAGTTCTGGTCCTGACGGTGGCCGCAGTCCAAAAAATATGACGAGACGCATCACAAAAATGAACAAGGACGGCAAACTCCTTTATGAGAGTGAATTGTGCACCACCATGCGCGGCTGCATTCGTGATTATGTTTCCTATCATGTTATTGCGATTGAACCCAGTGGCGCATACAAAACACTCTGTATGAAAAAGAAAGGTTTTGAGACTATTTCCTTCGACAAAAAAGGGAAACAGCTGAGCTCCGTAAAAACCAAATACATACAGGCACCCTGGTTAGATTCTGACGAAAGTCGTTTCTCTCCCTAAACGCCGGCAAGGGTTAATCGAGTGTTACAAAATCGATAAACTATCCTACATTTTTGTAATACGATTCTAAGAAAACCACTTCTACCCCACGAACTGGGCACAAAAACAGTTATTTTCTAAAATTATCTTTAACTTCACTCATCAATTATTACCATCAGATTAGTTATGTCCCGTTTCGTGATGAAATAAATTTCTACTCCGGTTAATAAAACAACGCACATGCTAACACTTGAAAACTATCTAGACAATCATTATATCCATCGCAGTAACTGGCTTCGTGCGGCGGTGCTTGGCGCTAATGATGGCATTATTTCTATCTCTAGTCTGGCTATTGGCGTGGCCGCAGCGAGCTCTACCCGCGAGCCGATTATATTGGCCACTATGGCGGGACTGGTGGCAGGCGCACTGTCCATGGCGGCGGGCGAATACGTGTCTGTCAGTTCGCAAACAGATACAGAGAGGGCGGACATTGAACGGGAAAAAATAGAACTACAGGAAATGCCAGAAGAAGAATTGCAGATTCTTGCGCAGATCTATGAAAAGCGGGGCTTAAAAAAAGAGACCGCTCTGCAGGTGGCGATTGAACTCACGGAAAAAGATGCCCTCGCCGCGCATGTCCGCGATGAACTCGGTATTACCGAAACCAGTCAGGCGAATCCCATTCAGGCGGCTCTAGCTTCTGGTGCTGCCTTCAGCGTCGGTGGTATCCTGCCCCTGCTGGTGATTCTTTTTGCACCGGTGCGCCAAATGGAAACTTGGCTTTATGGCTTCACGCTCGTGCTGCTCATACTGCTCGGAATTGTGGCGGCGCGGACCGGCGGTTCCAGTCTGAAAAAAGGTATTCTGCGTATCACCATTTGGGGCACCATCGCGATGGCACTTTCTGCATTGGTGGGTTATTTATTTGGAATAAATGTTTAATTAAAAACGATAACGATGAACGGAGCACACTGGCATTTAGCATTAAATCACCTACCAATTATTTTACCACTGGTGGCAATTGTAGTATTGATTGCGGGACTATTGAAAGGATCCCGCAGCTTAAAAGAAACCGCCCTGTTTATATTTATGATCGGATCCCTTGCCACCATTGCGGCAATGAATACCGGAGAAGGAGCAGAAGAAGTGGTAGAGGAAATCAGTGGGGTGACTGAAAATTACATTGAACAACATGAAGAACTGGCTGAAACCTTTGCCTTTCTTTCATATGGTCTGGGCGCCCTGTCCCTCCTAACCTTTTGGGCTAGCAGGAAAGAGAAAAAAATAGAACGACTGCTTCACATCGTGGTATTAATCTTTTCTTGCAGCGTTCTATTTTACGCACAGAAAACCGCCACCAGTGGCGGCGAGATCCGTCATACAGAAATTAGAACCGGGCTTCCCCTGCCTGCGGATGCTGAAGAAAGAGAGGAGCATTAAATTTTTCGGCCTTCTTAAAACAGGGACAAAAAACACTGGCAAAGGTTCTCATCCTTTTCAGCGCCTGTCTGTGCATTCATCTGCTACCAAATAAAAAGGAAGCGATGTCCTAGCAATAAGCTATACCTACTTCTCTATCTCTGTTTCAAACTGGTACCCACCTGCACCAATGGAGACCTTCATGAGAGTAATAAGCGACTTTCTAATTTAAAGTATAGCAAAAAAAATTAGTAAGCACGCGGCCGCTTGTGGTCATACCAAATCTGATAGTAGAGGCCCCTTTGGGTTGAAAGACCAGCAGCACCCTTTAAATTCTTCTGCACTCCCTTGCCTATTCTTTTTGAAATTTTTAATACTGTAGAGGTAGGGTATTGAAATAATTTTATTTTGGCGGACCCAAGCCAATGACCCTACGATTCCTACTATTTCCCTATCATAAGAAAACTGCTGTGAATACAGGAGGACTGGCTTTCTATGTCCCATCCTCTTCCATCCCAAAAACCCAAGTCCACATGAAGAAAACACTCCTGCTTCTTTTTATC
>CALPON020000076.1 GCA_943325195.2 Sphingobacterium thalpophilum
AAGCGTGCGATTGCTGCAGGACTGGCGGAAGTCAACCTGATTAATCTGCGCGATTATGCCTCCGGAAAACAAAAACAAATTGATGACTATGCCTTTGGTGGCGGAGCGGGCATGGTCCTTCTGATTGAGCCTATTGCAAAATGCATTGAGCATTTAAAATCACAACGCCACTACGATGAAATTATTTACATGTCTCCCGACGGTGAATTACTAAATCAACCCCTTTGTAATCAACTTTCGCTTGTAAAGAATATCATCCTCCTCTGCGGGCATTATAAAGGCATTGATCAGCGCATTCGTGAACACCTGATTACACGGGAGATCAGCATCGGTGATTATGTCCTGAGTGGGGGAGAACTCGCCGCCTGTGTGGTGAGCGACAGCATCATTCGTTTGTTACCAGGGGTTTTGAATGATGAAACATCCGCTCTTAGTGATAGTTTTCAGGATAATTTACTGGCACCGCCTGTCTATACGCGTCCCGCCACCTTTAATGACTGGGAAGTGCCAGCGGTGCTGCTCAGTGGCCATACCGCTAATATTGAGCGCTGGCGCCATGAACAAAGTGTGGAGCGGACGAAAGAACGTCGTCCAGACCTCTTAAAGTAGGGAATTTGTTAAAACAATCGATTTTATATTGCGGATTATTTTGCGTCATTTGATTTCCTGTAAAAAGACCTGCTGTCACTTTGAATAAGGACAAGTCTTGAACAGGAGAAGTATAAAAGTTTAAACTGAGATATATGAAAGTTGGAATTCCAGCCGAGATTGCTGCTAATGAACTAAGGGTCGCAGCGACGCCGAAGACAGTGAAGCGGCTCCAGAAGCAAGGCTTTGAAGTCTGCATACAAAAAAATGCAGGCGCTAAAGCAAATTTTTCGGACGCTGAATTTGAAGCAGCCGGCGCTAAGATTGTGTCCACTGCTGCGGAGATTTACGGACAGTCGGACATTGTTTTAAAAGTGAAAGAACCGAGTGCAGATGAGGTGAGCTTAATGCGGGAGGGACTGGTACTACTGAGTTATCTTTGGCCGGCGCAAAACCAAGATCTGCTTCAGAAACTTGCAGATAAAAAAGTAAATGCGGTGGCAATGGATGCCATTCCCCGGATTTCACGTGCGCAAAAAATGGATGTACTTTCCTCCATGGCCAACATCGCAGGGTATCGCTCCATCATTGAAGGTTCATTTTACTTTGGACGATTTTTAAACGGACAAATGACTGCAGCGGGAAAAGTAGAGCCTGCGAAAGTATTGGTGATTGGTGCCGGTGTGGCGGGACTCGCAGCCATTGGCGCTGCGAATTCATTGGGGGCTATTGTGAGAGCCTTTGATACGCGAAAAGAAGTAGCGGAACAAATTGAATCCATGGGTGCGTCCTTCTTAACAGTAGAACTGGAAGAAGATGGTGCCACAGCCTCCGGCTATTCCAAAGAAATGAGCAAGGAATTTATTGATGCGGAAATGGCGCTCTTCACTGAACAAGCGCAGGAAGTGGACATTATTGTCACGACTGCTCAAATCCCAGGTCGTCCTGCTCCAAAATTAATTCTCGACTACCACGTCGCTGCCATGAAGCCCGGCTCTGTGATTGTCGATCTGGCGGCTTCTTCCGGTGGAAACTGTGTCCTTACAAAACCCAACGAAGTTTATACAACTGATAATGGTGTTACAATTGTTGGTAAGCTGAGTCAGCTGCCAACACAGGCCTCCCAGCTCTATAGTAATAATCTTTGTCACTTACTCGATGACATGGGTAAGGCTGATAAATTTAAAATCGATATGGAAGATGCCGTGGTATCACGCGCCATGGTGACTTATAATGGAAAAATTAATTGGCCTCCGGCTCCGCTCCCGGTAAGTCCAGCCAAACCGAAAGTATCTGCTGCTGTCACCGCAGAAAATGCGCAGGCAGATGAAGCAAAGAAAATTAAAAAACAAGCGAGCTCCATGGCCATTCGTCTTACGATGATTGGTGCTTTGTTGTTGTTACTGGGACAATTCGCACCGGCAGAATTTATGCAACACTTCACCGTGTTTGTCCTGTCGGTCTTCATTGGTTGGCAAGTAATTTGGAATGTCTCGCATTCCCTACATACGCCTCTAATGGCTGTTACCAATGCCATTAGCGGAATTATTATTGTGGGAGGATTATTACAGACCAATGCTGATTTTTCAAGTCCAATGACCATTTTGGCTTTTACCGCCATTTTAGTTGCTAGCATTAATATCGTGGGTGGTTTCGTAGTGACCCGCCGTATGTTGAACATGTTTAAAAAATAATTATGATCGTTAAAGAAATTCAGATTGCAGCGTATTTGTTTGCAAGTATTTTGTTCATTTTAAGTTTAGGAAGTCTGTCCTCGCAAGAGTCCGCCAAGCGCGGCGTTATGTATGGCATTATTGGCATGCTCATTGCGATTCTTGCCACCGTGATGGGGGCAGGCGTGCAAGGACATGCCTACATTATCAGTGCCATCGCTGTCGCTTCCGTAATTGGGATTTTACTGGCACGTCGTGTGGAAATGACCTCCATGCCTCAACTGGTGGCGATCCTTCATAGTTTTGTAGGACTCGCTGCAGTGCTTGTTGGCTTTGGCTCTTACCTTGATCCAAAAACGCAAGCATTAACCGGCACCGAACACACCATTCATTTAGTGGAAGTGTTCATCGGTATTTTTATTGGGGCCTTAACGTTTACCGGATCGATTATTGCCTGGGGAAAATTAGAAGGCAAGGTGCGCAGTAAGCCTTTGCTTTATCCCGGCAGACATTTAGTAAATATTATTTTATTAGTAGCCTGCATTGTCCTGGGTGTTTTGTTTGCTGGTGCACAGCTTCAGGATGGTTTGATGTATTTGTATTTGATGACCGCTATCTCCGGATTCATTGGGGTCATGTTGGTGATGGCGATTGGTGGGGCGGATATGCCGGTCGTTGTTTCTATGCTGAACTCTTATTCAGGTTGGGCTGCATCAGCAGCTGGCTTTATGTTGGGGAACGATTTATTAATTGTGACCGGTGCGCTTGTTGGTAGTTCCGGCGCTATTCTTTCCATCATCATGTGTGAAGCCATGAACCGTTCATTTTTCTCTGTGATTTTAGGTGGCTTTGGAAATGCCCCAGCCGCAACGGGAGAGGAAAAAGCAATTGAAGGGGAAGTGACTGCAATTAATCATGAAGAAGTAGCACAACTATTAAAAGAAGCGAAGTCGCTAGTGATTGTTCCGGGATACGGCATGGCGGTTGCCAAAGCGCAATACCCTATTTTTGAGATGGTGCAGACCTTGCGTAAGGCAGGCAAGAAAGTTCGTTTCGCTATTCACCCGGTAGCAGGTCGCTTACCGGGACACATGAATGTGTTGTTGGCGGAAGCCAATGTGCCGTATGATATTGTGTTGGAGATGGATGAGATCAATGATGATCTGCCGGATACCGATGTGGTGATGGTGATCGGCGCGAATGATGTGGTGAATCCGGGCGCACAAGACGATCCTTCAAGCCCAATCTACGGTATGCCGGTGATTGAAGCCTGGAAAGCAGAGAAAGTGATTGTAATGAAACGTTCGATGTCCGTTGGTTATGCCGGCGTTGAAAACCCACTCTTTTACAAACCGAATACGGAGATGCTCTATGGCGATGCGAAAGAAAGTGTGCAGAAGATTTTGGGGTTTTTGAGGTAGGGGGAAATTTGAATGTGCCTTCGAGACGATTTTGCGCTTTGAAGCTCGAAATCCCTCAGGCACCTGCGGGTGAAAGGGTCTAAAGGTTAAGAGAAAGGTGCGGAGAAGCCACCCCATTTCTTTTATCCTAATTCTAAGTCTTTGAAAATTTTTATTTTTTTGATGGACAGAAAGCTGATTGCCCTGGATTCAATTTTAAGAATCGTGTTCTATCAATAGTAAGGATTTGATTTTAACAAGAGAGACTATAATAAATATAGTTTTACAGACTCTAACTTTCTGTCTACTGGCATCGCACCTTATAGGTATTCACGGCTACATCAACTAGTAGTCGTCTTTGTTTTTCACCGTAATGCTTGTTAACATTCTCTAGGACCTCAATACGCCCGCGTCTTCAACATTTTATCGTCTTTGTACTCTACTTTTTTCGCCAGCTTGCCGCTTTCGTCGTAGTAGTCCCAAATACTATCTTGTTTGTCATTCTTGTAAAAGCCAGTGTACAGCACCGTGCCATTTTGACGCATCACTTTGTTCGGACCATCGCGCAAGCCTTTGTCGTACTGCATTTCACTCCACAATTCTCCATTTGGAAAAAAAGAAAGCCAATGACCATGGCGTTCGCCAAAACGGAACTGACCGCGGAATTTAATGATGCCACTTGGATAACGGTCTACATAATCACCTGTATAAATGCTGTCGGGGGGGACAATCAGGAGGGGATTAGTTTTTTTTAGACTGTCATTGAAGCTGCGCTGTCGGACTTTTGAAAGTGAATCGCTGACAGGATTGTGCTCAGCTTTCTGATCAGCGGTTTGACAGGCTGTCAGAAACAAGGTCCCCGCCACAATAAATAGAGAAAAAGACTTCATATTATTTTTTTCTTTCAATCGCGTAAATCAATAGTTGCTCCAAACTTTTACGGGCATCATTGTCCGGTAAATTTTGTAAGACGGACAGCGCGCGGTCTCTGTATTCCTGCATTACCTGGACGGCATAACGCAGCCCTCCTTTTTCAATCACAAACTGAATCACTTTCATGACCTCTTCACTTTCTTCGTTGTGATTTTTGATGATGTTAATGATTTTCCGCTTTTCAAGCCAAGTGCTATTGTTGAGTGCATAAATCAGCGGCAGGGTCATTTTCTTTTCCTTGATGTCTATCCCCGTCGGTTTACCAATATCTTCTTCTGTTCCAAAATCAAACAAGTCGTCTTTAATTTGAAAGGCAATGCCGGTCAAGATGCCAAACTCTTTGAAGAGTGCGATGGTTTGTTTATCCGAGGTTACGGATGCTGCTCCAGCAGCGCAACAGGCGGCAAGCAGTGCAGCTGTTTTTTTTGTGATGATGTCAAAATAAACTGCTTCCGAAATGTCGAGTCTCCGCGCTTTTTCAATCTGCAATAACTCTCCTTCACTCATTTCACGGACCGCATCATTGGCAATTTTCAGCAAATGAAAATCATCATTTTCAAGGGCGAGGGAGAGTCCGTTCGTCAGTAAAAAATCACCCACTAAGACTGCAATTTTATTTTTCCAGAGCGCATTGAGACTAAAGAAACCACGTCGCTCATTACTATCATCTACCACGTCATCATGCACCAGAGAGGCCGTGTGCAGCAATTCAATCAGGGCTGCCGCGCGATGCGTACTATCATTGATCTCGCCACTGACTTGGGCAGAGAGAAAAACAAACATGGGACGGATCTGCTTCCCTTTTCGCTTAATGATGTAATTGGTGATTTTATCGAGCAGGGGAACGGTACTTTTCATCGCATCCTTGAACTTCTGTTCAAAGGCTTGCATGTGTTGTTCCACGGGCCGTTTTATTTCATCTACTTTTTTAGACACCAGGTTAAATTTACCTTTTATTTTAGTTCGGGAGAAATGAGTTTGTTTTTGTTGGCCAACTGTCCACAGGCCGCATCAATGTCCTTACCGCGACTGTGGCGTAAATTACAGATAATGCCATGATCGGTGAGGTAACTGGTAAAGGCTAAAAGTCGTTCTTTTGATGTTTGCTGAAACTCAGCGCCATCGACGCTGTTATATTCAATGATGTTGACCTTGCTCTTTACTTGTCTGCAGAAATCTACCAACTCCTGCGCGTCTTTTATCGAATCATTAAAGTCTTTGAAGACGATGTATTCCAGGGTCGTGCGGTTTCCGGTTTTTTCGTAAAAATAATTGAGAGCCTCAGCCAGATTTTCAAGCGTATTTGTCTCATTAATCGGCATGATACTGCTGCGTTTCTCATCATTGGCGGCATGTAAGGATAAAGCCAAATTAAAGCGCACACCATCATCTGCCAAACGGGTGATCATTTTTGCAACCCCCGCGGTGGAAACAGTGATGCGGCGGGGACTCATGCCTAATCCGTCAGGACTGGTAATTTTTTCCACCGAGCGAAGTACTTCCGCATAATTTAATAAGGGCTCACCCATGCCCATATAGACAATGTTGGTGAGGGGTGCCTGATAACGGTCGGATGCTGTTTGTTTAATTAGAGCCACCTGATCAAATATTTCATCCGCATTGAGATTGCGCATGCGTTTTAATTTGCCAGTTGCACAAAACGTACAACTTAAACTACAGCCAACCTGGGAGGAAATACAAGCAGTCATCCTGGTTTGATGTGGTATAAGTACACTTTCCACCACATAATTGTCATGCAGTTTCATTGCGCATTTAATAGTCCGGTCTCTGCTGACCTGCAATTCATGAATTTCGACGGCGTTGATGCTGAAATTTTCTTCGAGAAATGTTCGAAATGTCAGCGATAAATTACTCATCAACTGAAAATCTACCACCCGCTTCGCCCATAACCAATCATAGACCTGTTTAGCGCGGAAGGCCGGTTCTCCTGCAGTTTTTAGGATTTCGGTGAGGTCTTCCAGCGATAAGGCACGTATGTCTTTTTTACTCATTTTTTGTACAGGCTAAAGATACCAATAATACAACGATTTATTTAACTTTGACATGTGCGCTTTATCACTGCAGACAAGATATTTGATGGTTCTGGCTATCTAGCCTCGGGAACGGTGCTGGTGCTTAATCCTCAAAATTTGTTAATGGACATTTTAGATCCTGGACAAATTGAAGTAAACAGGATTCAGCACTTCAGCGACCTGCTTTGTCCCGGCTTTGTGAATGTGCATTGTCATCTAGAATTAAGTCATTTAAAAGGGCTGATCCCGCGTAACACCGGTCTTTCTGGTTTTGCAAGAAGTTTGATTTCAAAGCGCGGAATCGCCGCCCCGGAAGAACGACTTGAATACATGAAAGAAGCCGACCAAATGCTTTGGAAAAACGGAATAGTCGCCGTGGGAGATATTTCTAACAATAGTGAAAGCTTGTCTGTGAAGTGTGATAGTAAGATCCATTACCACACGTTTGTGGAATTAATCGGACTTCAAGCTGTAAACGCTTCTGCAATTTTCGATAAGGGGAAAGAATTGCGAAACGTTTTTAAAAGAGATGGACTCGCAGGAAGCCTTGTCCCACATGCCCCCTACAGCGTTTCCTCTGAATTAGCTGCCCTTATTTCTGCTGAGGCCGTTCTTTCACAAGCACCGATTTGTATTCACAATCAGGAATCTGCAGCCGAACTTCAATTCTTTATGGATAAGAGTGGAAACATCAACGATTTGTATGCCTTTCTGGGCTTAGATATTTCTTTTTTCAAAGCACCAGGAAGCAGTAGCTTGCAGGTGTTTGACAAACTTCTGCAAAGCAGACCCCGCACCTTTGTGCACTCTACTTTCTCAACACGTGATGATATTCAACAGGCTGCCAATGCTAACACCTTCTGGTGTTTTTGTCCCAAGGCTAATTTGTATATTGAGGGAGTTTTGCCGGATTTTAGTTTGTTTCCTGCCGAAACAATTTGTTTTGGTACCGACAGTCTTGCCAGTAATGACGAATTAAACCTCTGTTCGGAGCTGACTGCCATGCGCAGTGCCGCTGCTTGTTTTGACGATTTACAGTTATTAAAAGCACTAACAAGCAATGGCGCAAGGGCATTAGGTTTGCAGGAGGATTGTGGCAGGCTTGTCAAAAACAAAAACACAGGCTTAAATCACATCAAAATAAATAAAGAAGCGTATCATTTTATTAATAAAGTAGCTTGACATGTTATATTTAAAAGCCTTTACGTTCAACCCCTTTCAGGAAAACACCTATGTGGTATACAATGAGGAGCAGGAAGCTTGGATCATTGATCCTGGAAACTCCAATGCGACGGAGCATAAGCTGTTAGTAGATTTTATAACGGATAAAAAACTTCAGCCTTCTCGCTTACTGTTAACGCATGCGCACATCGATCATGTGCTCGGCAACGCTTTTGTGCAGGAGCAGTGGGGCCTTTTACCGGAGGTTCATGAAGCGGATTTATTTTTCATCTCACGTCTGCCAGAAACGGCCGCGATGTATGGGGTTCCCGCTGAGGCTTCACCCTTGCCCGTAAATTTTCTGAAAGAAGGTGACGAATTAAAATTAGGGGAGTATACATTTAGCTGTCTGCATACACCGGGGCACTCCCCCGGCAGTATTAGCTTTTATAATGCGGAAAAAAAGATACTCCTTTCCGGTGATGTGCTTTTTCAAAACAGCATCGGGCGTAGCGATTTACCCCTGGGTAATCATGAACAATTGCTTAGTAGCATTCACCAGAAACTAATGTTACTGCCGGATGAGGTCAAAGTTTACAGTGGTCACGGGCCTTCCACCACCATTGGGCAAGAACGCCTAACCAATCCATTTTTAAATTAAGTGCAGTCATCGCATCGAAATAGTTGTATTCTCTTGTTGGTATTAGCCAGCACCTTATCTTTTGCTCAGCAGGATAGTGCTGCCGCGAAAGGGCAGCAGACAAAAACGGAGACTGAAAAAGTAGTTGTTAAGAAAAAAGAAATCTATTACCGTCAGGAAGAAATTCTGTTTGACGGAAAACGTTACCGGCGTTATAATAATTATCTCACACTCGGTCCAGCGTTTCTGAATAGTAGCATAAGGAGTCAGTCGCAAAAAGGCGTGGGGATTGATTTTCAGTATCACATCCGTCGTCAGTACTTTCAGACTGGCTTCATGATGAGTGGTATTGATTTTGGGGATAATAACAATATCCTGGTCCATGCTGGTTATGGTCTTCGGCGGGAGCGCAATTATTACAGTCTGGCTGCATACGCCGGAGCTAGCTATCATTATGGTGTGGAAGGCGATGTGAATTTACGGCCTGTTTTTTACTATTCGCCGGGCGTCTACATTTGTCTGCAGGCGGTCACAAAGTTCAGCTATGATTTAGGTTTGGGTGTGGAAGGCTTTGCGGACTTTAGCACTCGTCAGACGCTCGCTGGTTTTAAAATTATTGCTTTTTTCTCCGGTGGTTATCGCGGACCAAAGCGGAATTACAATCCCAATGTCCGCTCAGAAAATCCAAAATGGCAAAAGTAATTCTTGTCGGCAGGGGACTGGCGGCGGCTTGTCTGATGCATCGTTTTCACGCTGCTGGAATTGAGTTCCGGGTGATTGGTAAAAAGGAAATGAGCAGCTGTTCAAGGGTTGCGGCGGGCATTTGGAATCCCCTTGTGTTTAAACGGCTGACCAAAAGCTGGATGGCCGATGCCTTGATTCCGGAATTGTTGGACTTTTATGGCCGCTGTGAAAAAGAAGCGGGAAGAAGTTTGATGACTCAACGTCAGATTCTGCGTTCCTTTCAAGAAGAGCAGGAGGAAAAACTATGGCTGGCGAAATCCAAGAATGAGTTGGATGATTATCTTGATCCCGAGATTTATACCGAAGGTGCGGCGCCCCGGAATTTAAAATGCGGACGATTTGGTCGGGTCTTGCAGGCTGGAAACTTGGATGTACCTGCTTTTTTAGATTATACGGATGCCAAATTCCGTGATCAAATCAGTGACGAAGAATTTTTTTATGACGACTTGAAAGTCGATACCCTGCACTGTCGCTATCAGGAGCAGGAAGTCGCGGCGGTTGTGTTTTGCGAAGGATGGCTCATCAGCAAAAACCCTTTCTTCAACTGGGTGCCCTTCAAGCCTGCTAAGGGAGAGTTGCTCACCATGCGTCTCCAGCAACTGTCCTTAGAAAAGACCATTAGCAGCAAAGCGTCCTTCTTGTTTGAAACACAGCCTCAGGAATTCCGCAGTGGTGCGACGTATGAATGGACAGACTTAAATGAAACACCCACCGATCGCGCCCGTGAGGAGCTACTCCGGAAATTGAGCAGTCATACCGATGAGCAGCCCGAGATCTTGCGCCACGCGGCGGGCATTCGTCCCGCGACCATTGACCGCCGGCCGGTCTTGGGACACCACCCCCTGTACAAACAACTCTGGGTATTTAATGGGCTGGGCACCAAAGGCGTCATGCTGGCACCCTACTTCTCTAATAAATTCGTACTTTTCTACAAACAAAATGTAAGACCGGACAGCGAAATAGACCTGCGGCGTTTTTATCACCTCTATGGAAAAACATAACGACCTACGGATCATTGGAAGACGGGAGTATCTGGACTTGCCGGAACTAGGCATCTTTCATATTGAGGCGAAGATGGACACCGGCGCCTACACGTCTTCTATTCACTGCGAAAACATTGTCCTGGCCACTGAGGGTGGAAAAGAAGTTTTATATGTGACCCTTGAACTGCAGGGAGGCACAACGCTTCGGTTCGAGCAGTTTGCTAAAAAGAAAATCAAAAACTCTTTTGGCGAGATGGAAGAGCGCTATGTTATAAAAACCATTTTTCATATTGGCAAACGCAACATTCGTTCGATTATTTCTCTCTCCAACCGCGACAACATGCGGTTTCCGGTTTTAGTTGGCAGGCGTTTATTAAAAGGAAAATTCCTCATCGATGTTAAGCAGGTCCATACCGGCGGCACCAGCGCCGTCCGCGCGCACAAAAAAACTGCGGAGCAACTAAGTTTCAATTCAGAAGAACAAACACGAACTAGCATAACTACTAACGCATGAGCAAGCGCCTGCTTTTTTTAAGTTTTATCTTCAACTGTTTTCTTTTTAATTCGGTCTTTACGCAGAACGACAGTTTGCTGTATCGCCAGTATCCTCAGGTATTGAAGACCAGCACGGGTGACATCTTTGGCACACTGACGGTTCCATCTGGCGCTAATGGAGATCTACCGGTGGTTCTTATTATTGCAGGTTCTGGCCCTACTGATCGCGACTGTAATAATCCCATGATGAAAAACGACGCCTATAAGCGCCTTGCTTTTGCTTTGGCAGCGAACCATATTGCGAGTCTGCGTTTTGACAAGCGGGGGATTGCTGAAAGCAAAGCATCTGCCAGAAGTGAGCGGGAACTTCGTTTTAGGGATTATGTGAAGGATGCAGTGGCATGGATTGAGCAGTTGAATGCCGATAAACGCTTTTCTAAAGTTATTGTCCTTGGTCACAGCGAGGGCTCACTCATCGGCATGCTGGCCAGTCAGCAACAGGTCAGTCAATTTATTTCTTTGGCAGGAGTGGCACAGCCAGCAGCTATTATTCTGAAAGAGCAGTTAGAGAATATGCCGGATGCTCTGCGCCTACAATCGTTTTCCATTATTGATACTTTAGTCCGTGGCAGAGAGGTGGCTAAAACGCCGCCACAATTGGGCAGTCTTTTCCGACCTTCGGTGCAGCCGTATTTAATTTCATGGTTTGCAGAAAATCCAACGGTGGCTATCGCCGCCTTAAAAATCCCCATCTTGATCGTCCAAGGCACTGCTGATTTGCAAGTCAAGGCTATTGAAGGACGTGCCCTTGCTAATGCCAATCCCCGTTCTAAATTACTAATGATTGACCAGATGAATCACATCCTGCGCACGATTTCCGGTGGTCAGGAAGACAACATGGCATCTTATAATGACCCTTCGCTACCTCTTGCAGCAGGACTGGTGACGGGCCTTTGCGATTTTATAAACCAAAAATAGCCTCAGTGTCGGGCTTCCCGCTGTTTCACAGACAGAGGCCAGCACGGGTTTTGGCTAAGCTCAAATAGATTATTTATATTTAATGCATCTCCCGAAGTAAATCAAAAGGGACATAAATTAACAGGTATATGAGAATTGCGGTGTTATCACGAAATAAGAACTTGTACTCTACGCGGCGCATAATTGAAGCCGGTGAAAAACGTGGCCACCAGATGCTGGTGCTTGATCACATGAAATGTGTGCTTGTGATTGAACAGGGTCGTCCTCATATTTATTTTAATGGCAGAGAAGTGCGGGACATTGATGCAGTAATTCCTCGCATTGGTGCCAGTGCCACCTTTTACGGCTCCGCGGTGGTACGTCAGTTTGAAATGATGAAGATCTTTACGGCGGTTGAATCACAGGCGCTGGTGCGTTCACGGGATAAATTAAGGAGTTTGCAAATCCTCGCGCGTGCCGGTCTTGGTATTCCAAAAACCGCTTTTGCCTCTTCACCAAAAGATAAAGACATCGACAGTGTGATCAGCAGTATCGGTGGCGCGCCATGTGTGGTAAAGCTTTTAGAAGGGACGCAGGGAATTGGTGTGATTCTTGCAGAAAATCAAAAAGCGGCAAAAAGTGTGGTTGAAGCCTTTTTAAAATTGGAAGCGAACATGCTCGTACAGGAATTTATTCAGGAAGCAGGAGGTGCTGATCTCCGCGTTTTTGTGGTGGACGGCCAGATTGTAGGCGCCATGAAACGCCAAGCTAAAGAAGGGGAGTTCAGAAGTAATTTACATCGGGGCGGCACGGCCTCCGTTATCCATCTCAGCGCAGATGAGCGTGCAACAGCCATAAAGGCAGCTAAAAAACTCGGATTGGCGATTGCAGGTGTAGATCTACTACAATCCAGTCGCGGCCCCTTGGTTATGGAAGTGAATTCGTCACCCGGTCTCGAAGGCATTGAAGGCGCCACGGGCATTGACATTGCGGGAAAAATAATTGAATACGTTGAACGTAACGAATTTACCAAACCAGGTGAGTAAAAAGCAGGGGCCGCTGGTTATTAATGGTCAGACCATTGAGGCTGGAGAAAACAAAACGATTATTTTAAACTCGTATGAATTGCATACGAAGACCCGTCTGGAAATTCCGGTGCACGTCATCCGTGCAAAAGAACCGGGGCCTTCGATTTTGTTAAGTGCCGGTATGCATGGGGAAGAAACGAATGGCATTGAAATTATACGAAAAGTTATTTCACGTGAAGAAGTACAGAGCATTAAACGCGGAACATTGGTCGCCATTCCTGTCATCAATGTCATCTCTTTTTTATTCGGCAGCCGTGATTTGCCAGATGGAAGAGATTTGAACCGGTGTTTTCCCGGCACCCGCAAGGGTTCGGTAGGTAGCAGAATCGCTTATGATTTGATGCAGCATGTGATTCCGGTGATTGATTTTGGCGTCGATTTTCACACAGGCGGAGCAAAGATTAATAACTTTCCGCAGATCCGTTGTGTATTTGATTTTGCAGATAATATTGATTTGGGATTGCGATTCTCCGCGCCCCTGATTATTGATAGTCCATATCGTGAGGGGACCTTCAGGCAGGAAGCCGCGAAGAAACATAAACCCATTCTCGTATATGAAGGCGGTGAAAGTATGCGCTTCGACTACAAAGCCATCAACGAAGGCATACAAGGTTGTCTTCGGCTAATGCATTCCTTTGAGATGATTGATCTTGATCTACCGGGAAATGCCTCGGTGAAGATCAGAAAGGACACCTGGGTCCGCGCCAACAGCAGCGGACTGTTTCACATGAGTGTGAGTAACGGCGCGCATGTCCATAAGGACGATTTGCTCGGTTTGATATTTAATCCCTTTGGCGATACCGAGGAAAAAGTAGTAAGTACGGTGGATGGTTATATCGTTGGGATCAATAATCAACCGGTGGTCAATCAAGGGGACGCCCTGGTGCATATAGGCGTGGAAGAGCAGGACTGAGGAGTCATTAACAAAAATGAATGCAACGCTATATTGGAAGAGTTATTCGCCTTGAAAACACATGCAGTGTTTAGTATCTGCGTTAAGCCTGCAAGCCCTGAAAATATACTTTGATTCGTCATACGCCACTAATTGTCTGAAATAGCGAGGAATCTACTCGTAGGGACATTTAAAATAATTTAACGATTAATCAGCCCGAGCCCCCTGCAAAGGCCGCAGGTACAGTGTTGTTCTTCCTGCTGCACTT
>CALPON020000077.1 GCA_943325195.2 Sphingobacterium thalpophilum
CCGGAGGCTTCCATTATCCTACGCCGAGAAATTAGTCCGGAAGGCAAGTCCCGCAGTTTTCTCAATGACAGTGTGGTAAGCCTCTCTGCCTTAAAAATATTGGCAGAAAAAATTATTGACATTCACAGTCAGCATCAGACGCTCTTACTAAATCAGGAGAATTTTCAACTCGAATTGGTCGATGCCTTTGCAGGAACACTCGACGTAGTAAGGGATTACAAGCAGGTTTTTTCGAATCTGCAGAAGGCTCGGAAGGCCCTTAGCACGCTCAGCTCGCAGGAAGCGGAGGCTCGAAAGCAATTGGATTATTTTCAGTTTCTCTTTAAAGAATTTGAAACCGCAGCACTAAAAAAAGGTGATTTGCAGAAGTTGGAAGAGGAGCGTGCGGAACTTGAAAATGCAGAAACGATCCGCAACATTCTTTTACAGGCGGCGCAGGGTTTGCAGGGCGGTGATCATAATTTGTTGCAGCAGCTGGCAAGAATTAAAGGGTCTTTGACGGATGTTTCCAAATATAGTCAGCATTACAAAGAATACGCCACCCGCCTCACCGGCGCCTATATTGAACTAAAAGAACTGGCCGCAGAGCTTGAGGATAAGGGAAATCAGGTCCATTCTGATGCTGAGCGCATCACCCTTGTCAACGGAAAACTGGATCTCATCAACCATTTGCTGAGAAAACACAATGTAAAATCCGAAGAAGAACTACTTTGTCTGCAAGTTGAAGTGGAGGAGAAGTTGCTGGGATTTTCCTCCATTGAAACAGAGATTGAAAAATCCAAAAAACAGGTGCTGCAGTTACAGAGCACCTGTCAGGAGAAGGCGCAGGCGCTCAGTAAAAAAAGGAAAGGGGTGCTTTCTGCTATTGAAGGCGAAGTACAGGGCCTATTAAAAAGCCTCTCTATGCAGAATGCAAGCTTCAAAATTGAACTGCAATCCAACAGCGAACTCGGCGCAGCGGGATTGGACCAGGTGCGCTTTCTCTTCAGTGCCAACAAGGGTAGCGCACTTAGCGACTTAAGTAAAGTGGCGAGTGGGGGCGAATTGAGCCGACTTATGCTAAGCCTGAAGGCAATCATGGCCTCGCGGAAACAATTGCCGACCATTATTTTTGATGAGATTGATACCGGCGTGAGTGGCGATGTCGCCGACAAGATTGGCAACATTCTTTTAAAAATGGGGGAGACCATGCAGGTGGTAACCATTACCCATTTACCGCAAATGGCAAGCAAAGGCGGGCATCATTTATTTGTCTACAAAAAGGAGGATGACGACCAGACCGTTTCACACATTCGGCAGTTATCAAAAGAAGAGCGGGTGACAGAAATTGCAAAAATGTTAAGTACCGGGAAGCCGACTGAATCGGCCCTTAAAAACGCAAAAGAATTATTGCGCCTTTAACGACCTGCTCATTTTACGGCAATATGTTATATTTGCACTAACTAAAACACGACTATGGCGTTTAATTTATTGAAAGGAAAAAGAGGAATTATTACAGGCGCATTAGATGAAAATTCAATTGCCTGGAAGGTCGCTCTGCGCGCGCATGAAGAAGGCGCTACATTTGTTCTAACCAACGCTCCGATTGCCATGCGCCTAGGCGAAATCAATAAGCTCGCGGAAGCAACTAATTCAAAAATTATTCCTGCTGATGCTACCAGTGTCGAGGATCTTACAAAATTATACACCGAATCCATGGAACACCTTGGCGGGAAGATTGATTTTGTGCTGCATAGCATTGGGATGAGCGTCAACATCCGTAAGAACATTCCCTATACCGAATTAAACTACGATTTTTATCAAAAAGGCATTGACGTGTCTGCACTCACCTTGCATAAAATGCTGGCGGTAGCTCACAAACTTGACGCGTTAAATGAACACGCTTCGGTTGTCGCACTGAGCTATATTGGCGCGCAAAGAGTATATCCTTTTTATACGGACATGGCAGATATCAAAGCCATGTTAGAGAGTATTGCTCGCACTTTCGGTTACCATTATGGTAAATCTAAAAAAGTCCGGATTAACACGGTTTCTCAATCCCCTACCAAAACCACAGCTGGTGGCGGCATCAAAGGATTCACCGATTTTTACGATTTCGCCCAGATGCAGTCACCCTTAGGAAATGCCAGTGCAGAAGATTGCGCTAATTTCTGCGTGGCATTGTTTAGCGATCTGACAAAAATGGTAACCATGCAGAATCTTTATCACGATGGGGGTTATTCGACCACAGGCGTCAGTTCCGAGCAGTTAGAGGCATTGCAGAAGTAAGCACGCAGTTTCGAAATGTGCTCCGCGAAAAAGGGCCAACAAGGACCTAGCAGTAGGGCTAAGTTTTTCTGTTCAGGATTTATCTTCTGATTTCACCTTTTTGTAAGAAGCATCTGCGGAAACCTCTAATTGCGCAAAGCTTTAATCGTTTATTACTCGGCGGATGCCAGTTTTGAGGACTTTGACATTAAAGTTTATCAGCAGCCCAATCTGTAAACGTGAGGCTCTTAAGTACGTTACCACCTGAGCTATGTGGACGGGATGAAGGCTCTCAACACTCTTAATTTCAACTACCACTAAATCACTTACCAGTAAGTCCATTCGAAAGCCACTGGCAATCACTATTCCTTTGTATTCGACCGCTGTTTTTACCTCTTGCCGCACCTTCAATCCGTCCATCTGAAGCTCCTGGTATAGACAGGCCTGGTAAACCTGCTCTAGAAGTCCGGGACCTAAGTGGGAGTGCACCTCCATGGCAGCGCTAATAATTCGATAAGTCAACTCTTCTTCTTTCATTTTTGGGATTTTTATGCAAGCTAGACTAAAAGTCCACGTCCACATAGGCAAGTCTCGTTTTTTATTCGAGCTTTCTTAAAACCATTTTCTTTCCTCTCTCCCCGCTCTCAGAGTCCGCATGCTCCTTGTCCTCCATGTTTTCAAACGCGTTCCTCCCTTCCTCTCCTTGTTCTCTGAGTCCTCCCCCTCCGTGCGCTCCGTGTCTCCCAATGTTTTTCTCCCGCCCCTCCATCTCTCCGTGCCCTCTGAGTCCTCCCCCCTCCGTGCGCTCCGTGTTTCCCAATGGGTCCTTACCTCCCATCTCTCCGTGCCCTCTGAGTCCTCCTCCTCCGTGCGCTCCGTGTTTCCCAATGCGTCCTTAGCATCCATCTCTCCGTGCCCTCTGAGTCCTCCCCCTCCGTGCCCTCCGTGTTTCCCAATGCGTCCTTAGCCTCCATGTCTCCGTGCCCTCTGAGTCCTCCCCCTCCGTGCCCTCCGTGTTTTCCAATGCCTCTCTCCTTAATCAAATTTTTATTTCTCCCTCCCCCCCCGTATCTTTACCCAAAATACACACACATGGCCTTGCTAACAGCATCCAATGAAAAAGCAGTAAAATGGACCGTCTATATCACCACAGCTGCAATCTGTGTCGTGGTGACGCTTCTTAATCAAAAAGTAATTCCGCATCCGGATACGTTCCCCAGCTTTATCTACAAACTACCTGCCCTGAACGCCTTTCTAAACGGGACCTGTTCTTTGCTTTTACTGGCATCCCTTTGGGCCATTAAGAAACGAAACATCGCATTGCATAAAAAATTAAACCTCACTGCGTTTGTGTTAAGCTCCCTGTTCCTGGTCAGCTATGTCACGGCGCATTACTTTGTGCCCGACACCAAATATGGAGATGTTAATCATGACGGCATTATGGCCATGGATGAGCAACTACTTGTCAGTGGAGTTAAGCCGCTTTATGTCACCATCTTGTTAACGCATATTTTTTTAGCCATTATCGTTTTACCAATGGTGCTGCTGTCTTTTTATTACGGGCTGACCGACCAGCGCGAAAAACACCGCAAACTTACGCGGTTCAGCTATCCCATCTGGCTGTATGTGACGGTTACAGGCGTTGTGGTGTACCTTATGATATCACCGTATTACAGTTATTGATTTGAGAGCCTGCAGCATACCTTTCCTGTTTGCGCTTTTTTATTTATTATTTTCCTGTTCGCAGAAGCCAGAGGCCAGCTCTACACCCAGCTGGAGCGGCGACGTAGCAACCATTATCTTTAAAAACTGCACACCCTGCCATCGTCCCGGCGAAGCGGGTTCCTTTAATTTATTGAGTTATCACGACGCTGTAAAAAAAGCACGACTCATAAAATTTGTCACGCAAACGCGTTATATGCCGCCCTGGCCGGCCGACGCGTCTTATTCCCATTTTATTGGAGAAAGGGTTTTAACTGAATCGGAAATTTCTACAATCAAAAATTGGGTTGAAAAAGATACGCCACGAGGCGATAGTTTGAAAGAACCTTCCGCCCCATCATTTTATAAGGGCTCTTATTTCGGTAAACCAGACTTGGTGATCTATCCCCAACAAGCCGTGGCCATCAGGGGCAATGGCACCGACGTTTTTTTAATTCAGAAGTTTCCCTTTCAATTAGAGCGCGACACGCTTGTAGAAGCAGTAGAGTTTGTCCCTGATCAACGTAAATTAATCCATCACGTCAATGGCCACCTTCTTGTCTATGATGCGGGTAGACCATTTAATTACATGAGCGGCACTTCGATTCATGCGGATACCCGAACCGAACTCATAAAAGTGTACCGTCAAATGCACCTTCCATATACCGACCATCAAGAACCAGAATTTCCGGCGCTGACACCGAACGCTGTTTATTTTCTGCCGGGCTACTTGCCACCCCTCTATCCCGCTGCTATTGGGGGCTACCGTTTGAAAAAGAATGGCGCCTTTTTGCTTAATAATATTCATTACGGTCCAAGTAACAAAGACCTGAAAGACAGTAGTCACATTAACGTGTTTTTTCGTAAAGAGCCGGTGCAACGGCCGATATCAGAAATGCAACTGGGAACTTTTGGAGTATCAGCGATCGAACCAGAATTTATCATCCCTGCAAACACAACAAAAACATTTCATACGCAGACAACACTCACGCGGGACATCTCTCTTTTGTCTGTTAATCCCCACATGCACCTCATTGGCACAAAATTTCTAGCCTATGCTTTAACTCCCGCAGGCGATACTATTAAATTGATTCGCATCAACAAATGGGATTTCCGCTGGCAGTATTATTATACTTATCCGCATCCATTAAAATTACTTGCTGGCACTACCATTCATGTTTATGGAACGTTTGATAACACGGTTAAAAATCCAAACAATCCTTTTCATCCACCGCAGCGAATTACGCAGGGCAATGGCATCGAAAGTATGAAAACGACGGAGGAAATGTTTCAGTTTATCTTTAGTTACTTGCCCTATAAGCAGGGAGATGAAGATCTGAAGCTGGGCGATTTTGCCAGCAAGGACAGAGGCCATTGACGGCTTGATTTCACCTGTATTCTGCCCTGTTATGCAAAGCCTCCACTTGACAGTTAGATTCAGTATTCGGACTTTTGCAGCATCCAAAACGCACAGGCATCGCGTAAGGGTCTTTTCTTCTTAACGAGTATTAATACCGTGTGTGCGGACCTTAAAATTGCGGGCTCCCGCTGTTTTTTATGTGGAATTTGCTAGCAGACTCCGCAGAAATAAAACATATTTTTGACTATCTGTTTTCAAATTTAAAAACAAATCATCCAAAACATAAAAGTCTATGAGATTAGTATCTAAAACGATAGTGTCTTTTTTGTTACTTGCTAATTGGCAGGTGTCAGCGCAGTGTCCTAACTCCCTATTATTGGGTTCAGCAAGCAATATGGTTGGTGTTATCAATAATGAAACGACACCAGTTGCAGTGGATAATAGCATCAATACAGTCGCCTTTCTACATCGAAACAACGTGTCAGTGTTTGGATTGAATACTGGACATTTAAGGTACGACGTTTCTTTTAATGCGGGACAAACCTGGAGCACAAATATCGGGGTGCTTAATCCAACCCTGACCTTTGGTGCCAGATATCCCAATGCTTTTTTGTACAGCCCGGTAAACAACACCCTTGCAACGAACGCTTCAATAGGCTATTATTGCGCTGCCATACCAAGCAATTGGGGTGCTGTTGTGTCGGGCAGGAGACAATTATCAGGGGCTGTAAACACGGAGAACTATAACCAACCAGGCATCCTCAATTACTTTATACCTCAATCGGTTGTCAAGAGTACTCAAAATACCTATTGGGCGCTGGATTACGAATCAAATGGGATAAACGTAACGGGCTCACTGATGGTTATGAAGGGCGTTTGGAATTCCAACGTAAACGACGTTGTCTGGACGCTCAACACCACCATTACGGGCGCAATTAACACCGCAGCATGGGGGTACCCGATAATAGGATTTGATCCAAGTGGTCAAATTGGTTACATTGCTTTTATGACGGATGCGACAGCGAGCGGCTATTATTCACCAGTTATCTATAAATCGACAAACGGAGGTCAAACCTGGTCGGGCCCCACGGTGATTGACTTAAATCAGTTTAGTTGTATCACTTCGAACATGTCAGGGGCAAACGTGAATGTGGACAGGCAAATAGGGATGGTCGTTGATGTTAATGGCGCTGCGCATATAATGTGCATTGTTGGAAAACAATCTGGATACAATATTGACGCAACCGCCTGGCACCATGTGGTTGATTTAACGGTAGTAAACGGACTCTGGACCATCAGAGACCTAAACGCTCTTCAAACAGATAAAACAGTTTTCAATGGAAGTGTCAGCGGAGCATATTCACATGGCTGGTCCCCTCAGGTCGCCCGGTCGGCAGATGGTAGCAAAATATTTTTTACATGGACTGATAATTCTTCTTTGAGTTTAGGTGCGCCCATTAATACCCCAAATTTATTCGGAAAAGGCTTTGATGTCCTTACAAGTAGTTGGACCCAAACCAAGGACTTTTCATCTTGCGGTGCGGCGATCTCCGGTAAAATCTATTTTCCGCACATCGCGCGCGAGGTCCTTTTCAATAACAATTTATATAAAATTGCGCCAGTATATGGGGAGTTTTCAACGACAGCAAATGACCCAGAAATACCAACTAGTTACAGATTTCTTGATAATTGTGTATTTGCCACATCCGAATTTACAACGGCCATTCCAACGGTATCCTTATCTATCAATCCCTCGCCAGAGGTTATTTTGTGTCCAGGTTCACAGGTGCCAGTCCAATTGCTTGGCAACTATAATCAAATTCTTTGGAGCAATAGCGCAACCACTTCTATTACCACAGTCTCCAGCACAGGCGCTCTAACAGTTACAGCAAGACAAGGCTGCACTGTTGGATCAAAAACAATTGCTGTTCAGCAACTAACATTTTCTGCCAGCTCATCCAGTGTTACAGTTTGTGCGGGCTCCTCTGTGACGCTAAGTACAACTGGTAATGCACTGAGCTACACTTGGAGTCCAGGGCAAATAGTATCAAGTTCTGTTGTTGTGTCGCCTACTGTTAGCTCAGCATATACGCTAACTGCAGAGGGAAGTGCCTGCGTCACATCTTCGATTGTTTCTATAGCCGTCAATCCCCTACCCGCGGTTGGTATAATTAGCAACTACACCAGAACATGTGCTGGGAACTCCGTTGTTATTCAAGCTGCCGGCGCTAGTCTGTATTCCTGGAGCAATGGGGCCACGGGGCCCTCAGTTACGGTTTCTCCATCTGTGAGCACGATTTATAGTGTTACTGCCCTAAATTCTTTTGGTTGTCTTAAAACTTTTACTGTCAGTCAGTTTGTTGACCCGATACCGGAACTTACCTTGACCTGCTCTCCAGCCAAGATCTGTGCTGGTGAAACTTCAAGCATCTCTGTTTTTGGGGCATTTAGTTACTTCTGGAATACTGGCTCTACCTCTTCCACCTTTACAGTCAGTCCTTCTGCTGCAACAGTGTACACTGTTATTGGAACAAACACACTTCTTTGCACTAGTTCGGCTACTGTTGAACAGAAAGTAGATAAGTGCGTGGGGCTTGATGCAAACATCAAAAACCCGAATGGTCTTGAGATATTCCCGAACCCCACTTCTAAAGGCGTCTTTTTGAACTCTGCGCTTTCTGGTAATCTTAAAATAGTTAATGGAATGGGCGTCCTAGTGACTGAGCATAGCCTCACTGCATCAAAGAGTGATTGGATCGACACTTCTGGGTTTCTTAATGGGGTCTACTTTTTTGTTTTTCAAACGGAGGCTGGAGAATCTGTCGTCAAGAAAGTAATAGTCGCTAACAATTAAAAATTCTACAGCCGGGCTATTTTTATTTTTTAATAAATAACTGTGCCCAGCCATTAGAAAGACGAACAGCCGGCTCATCTATATACTTGGTGAAAAGCCAGGCAAGAGCCGTGGAGAAGACTAGCGTGCTAATAAAACTCAGCAATAGATTGTGCAGCGCCTGCTCTAAGAGGGGTGTGACCGTCAGCAGTACTAGGAAATGCAGCAAGTACAGCATAAAGGAGATGCGACCATAGAATAAAAAAACATTCAAGGATAAGAAGTTCTGGAGGCGCCCGCTGTACAATAAAAACAAGAAAAGAAAAGTGGTCCCAACAAAATAACTAATAATGTGCGGATAGGTTTCAAAGAACGAAATGGGGGCGTAAATCGAATGCAGTACCGCCCCTTGAAACCCTGTGAAAGGGTAGGAGCCAAAATAAAGTCCTACCAGTAGAAAAAGTAATTTGGCCCAAATCTTCTTGCAGAAGAATGCAAATCGTGTTTCTTCTGCGTTTAAGCGCGCAAGCAACATGCCGGTGATAAAAGCAATGCTGTAATATTCTTTGAGGATAAAAAATTGTATAGCCATTACCACCAGAACAAGCCGCGTTTGATGGCGCAGTTGATTCAAGGCTAGCACAAGCAGGAGAACTAAATAAGAATTGGCAAGTTCGGTGGGCATGGTCCACAGCACCTGGTAGTAGCGCGAATTCCGTTGAAAGCAGGACAAAAGGCCTTCTTTAAACACTTGTGGGAAGCTCAATGTATTTGGCAGCAGGCTCTTTAGCCAATCGGCATTCAGGATATTGTTTGGTAGGAGTTCTTTGCGAAGTAGTTGAAATTTGTGCGCACAAAAGACAAGAAGTACCGTGCACAATACAGGGAGCGCGAGACGAAGGTATCGTTTCAAAAGACTCCGTTGAATGAACAACAAATTGCCGCTTTGATAAAAGGTCCGCGTTTGCACATACCCGCTCAGTAAAAAGAAGAAATGAATTGCAAAGCCAGGATTAAAGAAAAGATTAGCAGGTGTCAATGCGACCCATTTTAGACCGCTGTAGCCTGTGTTTAGAGAGAATTCGGAATAGGTCCCGCCGAAAATGACCTCCGGAAAATAAATATATAGGAAGTGATGAAAAAAAACAACGAGCGCAAGCAGACCTCGGAGGCCGTCAAGGTATAAGATGCGTGGGAGCATTCTTCAAATATAAAATAATTCCAATTGATTTTAGCTTAATGAAAAAGTGAAAAATGATGTTTCCTAATGTAAAGCCATCTCCTTTACTTCCAGCTCTTCCCCTTCGCCACCGCGGCAGCCGTCCAAGGATCATCTGGCCAACTGTGTTTGGGATAGCGCCGGCGCAATTCATTCCGTACTTCAAAATATAAATTGTTCCAAAAACTCTTTAAATCGGTTGTGACCTGAACGGGCTTGTAGCCGGGCGATAATAAATGCATCAGGACCTTTACTTTTCCATTATTCAGTACGGGCGTATCTGACAGTCCGAAAACTTCCTGAAGGCGCACCGACAAAACAGGGACCGCTGCATGCGCAAAATACTCCAGTTTAATCCGCGAACCACTGGGAACGTCGATCTTAGCAGGGGCTAGTTTATCTAGTTGCTTTTGTTGATCAAAGGTTAAGGAGTGAAAGAGCGCTTCAGAAAGATCCACCTTCTTTAATTCCTCAGCACGTTTTAGTCCTTCGAGATAAGGTAAAAGCCAGTCTCTATTTTTTAAAAGCGCTTCAGTAGACACATCCGGCCAATTGTCATCAGGATTCCATTGGCGTAAACTGAGTAGGCGATTTTGCAATTGCTGCATGTGATCATCGAAATTTAGTAGTACTTCGCCATCCTGCTCAATGGCCTTGCTAAGGGCGCTCAGTACTAAATCTTTATCCGGTTGCGCAATGGGCTTTGACTGCAGCACAATACTACCAATGCGTAAATCTTTGGTGGCGACAATACTGCCCTTGCGGTTGTCCCAGATCACCTGTTGCTGCTCCTTTACGAGTGGCAACAAATCTTTTGGATTGAGGGGCGCCGCTAAAAATATTTTCCCGAGGCCGCTCCTTAAGTCCATTTGTGCGACCGACAAAAATGATTCATGTGCTAAATCATCCTGATGACCAAGTGCTGCAATTTTTCCATTAGCAAGCTGGAACTGTGCATTGTTCCCGGGACGGGCAGCGGCTATGCGCTCCGGGAAAGCAAAGGCCAACAAGAGACCACAGTCGTGCGGATCAAAGGGATTATTTTCTACCTCAATCTTTAACATGCGCCGGTAATTCTCTGATACTTTCTCGATTCTTGAAAATTTGCGACCAAGCGAATGCCTTCCGCGTTGCGTCCGCAATTGTTCAATACGGATCGAAATATCCGCTCCTGCTTCTTTGCCAAGCGGATCCCGCTCTTCCAGTACTGCTGCTAAATCACAGGCAAGCGCCTGACTCTGCTGCTCTTTCGCCAGAATCAGCAGGTGGGCAATGCGTGGATGACAAGGTAATTGTTGCAGTGCTTTTCCATGGGAGGTGATTTTTCCGTTAGTAATAGCGCCAATATTTTCAAGTGCTTCTTTTGCTTGTGAAACTGCAGCAAAGGGTGGGGGACTGAGCCATTGCAAATCAAGGGCGTCTTTTATACCCCATTGTGCTAATTCTAAGACTAAATTACATAGGTCAGCTTCTAAGATTTCGGGAATGCGGTGTTCTTGCAAACGCCCCTGTGTTGCGGCGGTCCACATTCGGTAGCACACACCCGCACTGAGACGGCCCGCTCTTCCCGCTCGTTGATCGGCTGTATCTTTACTAACGCGCACGGTGTCGAGTTTGCTGAGTCCGGATGCTGGATCAAATCGTTGCATACGCGAAAAGCCACTGTCAATTACAATCCTAATGCCTTCAATCGTCAGCGATGTTTCAGCAATAGAAGTGGCGAGGACGATTTTTCGTCTTCCGTTTTTGTCGGGAAAGAGCGCGCGTAACTGTTCGTTAAAATTTAATTGCCCGTACAAAGGACAAACCAAAGTGCTTCCAACTTCGGATTCCAGTAATTCGGCGGTTCTTCTGATTTCGCCTTCACCGGGCAAAAACACTAAACAATCACCATCGTTTTTTTGTAAGGCGTCTAAGCATAAACGCGCGCAGAGTTCGGGTAGCAGTTTGTCGTCCGCATCATTGGTATACCTGATTTCTACCGGAAATAATTTGCCATCACTTGTTACAACCGGGCATTGCAAAAGTTGTTGCAGGCGCTCGAGTTGCAGGGTGGCCGACATAATCAGGAGGCGCAAGTCGGGACGTAAAATGCTTTGTGACTCACGGCACAGGGCCAGCGCTAAATCAGCATGCAGACTTCGTTCATGAAATTCATCAAAAATAATTAGGCCAACATCTTCCAACGCTTGGTCGCTCTGTAACATGCGGGTGAGAATACCTTCTGTAACGACTTCCAGCCGAGTCACTTTGCTAATGCGGGTTTCAAAACGAATGCGGTAACCAACGGTTTGTCCCGCTTCTTCGCCTAATAATTCTGCCATCCGCATGGCCACACCTCGGGCGGCGAGGCGACGGGGTTCGAGTAAAATGATTTTTTTACCGGAGAGCCATGATTCTTCTAGCAAGGCCAATGGAAGCAAGGTGCTTTTACCAGCACCCGGAGGCGCACTCAACAAAACCGTATTGCCATCCTGCAGGTATTGGCGCAAAGCAGGAATCGTTTCGCGGACGGGGAGTTCTATTTTAAAGGGATCGAAGACCAAGCGGTTTTTGCAGCGAAATTACACAATTTGTAAAGCCCCCCACCTAGCAAGTCCTCAGCAATGTCTCAGCGAAACTACTTTTCCCTGTCAACTACTTTTCTAAGTTTGATTATACCCAAAGAATCTTTCGAAGCCGCAGCTTCTCGCGGATTGTAAGCCTCCGCTTCCTATCGGTTCTGATAAATGAGCCCTGACGAGGCTGGGGAATCTCTCCAAATTACCATTAGGTTGGAGGCCGCTTCTATCTGTTTATACGATCCGCAACGAACGGACCTTCACGAGAAGATTGGACCGTATCTGTAAAAAGCCACAGAAATGGAAAAAGTAATCCCGCCGCTTTTGCAGAAGGCCAAATGCGGCCTAAATCGTTAGATGCTGCTAAATACCCCTGAATTTCGTATATTTGTCCCCCTGAAAACCAGGCCCTGACCGCACCGCACCGGAAGAGCCCAAGGGACAATATCACAGATGAAGAACATTCGTAATTTTTGCATTATTGCGCATATTGACCACGGGAAAAGTACCCTGGCCGACCGATTATTAGAATACACCGGAACAATCAATAAGCGCGACATGCAGGCGCAGGTTCTTGATGATATGGATTTGGAGAAAGAACGTGGGATCACGATCAAAAGCCACGCCATTCAGATGGAGTATACCTACAAGGGGGAAAAGTATGTCCTCAACCTCATTGACACCCCAGGCCACGTCGATTTTTCTTACGAAGTATCCCGCTCCATTGCTGCCTGTGAAGGGGCATTACTGATTGTGGATGCTGCCCAGGGTATTCAGGCACAAACCATTTCCAACTTATACCTAGCGCTCGAGCATGACCTCACCATTATCCCGGTGATGAATAAAATGGACCTGCCCAGCGCAGAGCCGGAATTGGTGACGGATCAGATTGTTGACCTCATTGGTTGCGAAAGAGACGAAGTCATTCCTGCCAGCGGAAAATCGGGCATGGGGATTGAAGAAATTCTTACCGCCATCATCGAGCGCGTCCATGCCCCTGTGGGCGACCCTGAGGCGCCTCTTCAGGCACTTATTTTTGACTCTGTATTTAATTCTTTCCGCGGCATCATTGCCTATTTTAAAATTACCAACGGGACGATTAAGAAAGGACAAAAAGTAAAATTCTTTAATACCGGCGCTGTCTATAACGCAGACGAAATTGGTGTTCTTAAATTAAAACAAGAGCCCCGTAATCAGCTTAGTGCAGGCGATGTGGGATATATTATTTCAGGAATCAAAGAAGCGCGTGAAGTCAAAGTAGGGGATACCATCACCCATTTTGACCGTCCCTGCGAAAAAGGAATCGAAGGGTTTGAAGATGTAAAACCAATGGTATTCGCTGGGATTTATCCAGTCGATACCGACGACTTTGAAGAGTTGCGTTACAGCATGGAAAAACTGCAACTCAATGATGCCTCCCTGACCTGGGAGCCAGAAAGCTCGGTAGCACTTGGTTTCGGCTTCCGCTGCGGCTTCCTCGGCATGCTTCACATGGAAATTATTCAAGAACGTCTGGAGCGGGAATTTAACATGACCGTGATCACCACCGTTCCCAACGTGTCCTACCTCGCTCATAAAACGGATGGGGAAGTGGTGACCGTAAATAATCCGAGTGACCTCCCAGATCCGGGACGAATTGATTTTATCGAAGAACCGTATATCAAAGCGAACATTATCACCAAGTCTGATTTTATTGGACCCGTTATGAGCCTTTGTATCGAAAAACGCGGCCAGATCATGAATCAGAATTATTTGACCGC
>CALPON020000078.1 GCA_943325195.2 Sphingobacterium thalpophilum
ACTCCTACCTAGTGAATTACCATTCATGTTTTTTCAGCCGCTCAGTTTATTTAGTGTTTCCTTCGGTTTCAGAATTTTTTCAAAGAAAAAATAAAACTAAGCGCTCCCTCATCAGCTTGTTTTCAATCTCTGCGGCACTTCATTTTTTGAGTGCATCCATAAACCTTCAGTGTCCTAAGTGGTTCAATCCTACCTAGTGAATTACCCTTCATGTTTTTTCAGCCGCTCAGCCCATTCAGCAGGTTCCTCACCGCAGTTCCCATTCGTTCCATTTCATTTCCTCCCCATTCAAAATGCCGAGGTAGCTGTAATACCTTTCTTGACTAATTGCTCCCTCTTCCACCGCCTTTATAACGGCGCATTTCGGCTCGTTGACGTGTAGACAGTTGTTGAATTTACAGTCGTTCATACGTTCACGAAGCTCAGGAAAATAATGACCCACTTCTTCTTTCTTCATTTCTACGAGTCCCAGTTCTTTGATACCGGGACTATCGATGATACCGCCGCCGAAGCTGAGTTCATGCAGTTCGGCGAAGGTGGTGGTATGTGTGCCCTTTGCATGTGCAGCACTGATGGCGCCAGTACGAAGGGTTAAAGAAGGTTCAATGGCATTGATGAAAGTGGATTTTCCGACCCCCGAGTGTCCTGCAATCAGCGTGAGTTTATCTTTGAATAACGAACGCATCGGTTCTGTATCATTTGGATTCAGGCTGCTGACCTCATAGCAAGCATACCCTGCCTTTTTATAGATGTCCATGATTTCCTTCTGGACTTCCTTTTGGACGTCATCCAGAAGATCACACTTGTTGAAAATAATGACAGCAGGAATGCGATAGGCTTCTGCAGTGACTAAAAAACGATCAATAAAACCAAGACTTGTGCGTGGGGATACGAGCGTGGCAAGCAGCACCGCTTGGTCCATATTAGATGCCAGAATGTGGGCCTGGTGACTGAGGTTGATGGATTTCCGAATGATATAATTTTTCCTCGGAGCAATGGAAACGATTGCGAATTCTCCATTTTCATCTTCCTGCACCTCCACCAAATCTCCAACAGCCACGGGATTAGTGGTTTTCCGCCCTTCTAGCCGGAGTTTACCTTTTAGCAAACACTGTAGCTGACCCTGTTTGGTCTTCACGAGGTAGCGGCTGCCAGTTGATTTTAGTACTTGTCCCTGCATTGGTGTAAAAATAGGGATTTATTCGGGCATGGACGCTGGTAAAACTTCCCAATACGCCTGCGGAAGGTTTCGGGGTCGCGCAGAAAAAGCGTACATTTGAGGCGCTAAATTTAGACACAAAATAGTTTATGAAAGATGTAGTTATCGTATCAGCAGTCAGAACAGCAATGGGCTCCTTTGGTGGCTCCCTAGCCTCCGTATCTGCTACTCAGTTAGGTGCCGCTGCAATAAAAGGTGCGCTTGAAAAAATCAATCTCGATCCCAAGTTGGTAGACGATGTATATATGGGTTCTGTGATGCAGGCGAATCTCGGACAAGCACCTGCCCGTCAGGCGGCCAAATTCGCGGGTCTGCCAGACAGCGTCAATTGCACGACCGTGAATAAGGTCTGTGCAAGTGGCATGAAAGCCATCTCCATGGGTGCGCAAAGTATTATGCTGGGCGATGCAGAAGTAGTGGTTGTAGGTGGGATGGAAAGCATGAGCAATGTTCCTTTTTATTCTGAAAATACCCGTTGGGGCGCGAAATATGGAAATGTGAGCTTAATCGACGGATTAGCAAAAGATGGTCTGACCGATGTTTACGGTAACTACCCCATGGGTAATTGTGCAGAGACCTGCGCACGTGACATGAACTTCACCCGTGAAGAACAGGATGCTTTTGCAATTGAATCTTATAAGCGTTCCGCTGCTGCTTGGGCCGCTGGGAAGTTCAAAGATGAAGTAGTACCTGTGACTGTAAAAACAAAAAAAGGAGATGTTGTTTTTGCGGAGGACGAAGAATATAAAAATGTGAACTTCGAGAAAATTCCGGGATTAAAACCAGTTTTTGCAAAAGAAGGAACGGTGACTGCAGCAAATGCAAGCACCATGAATGATGGTGCTGCGGCTTTGATATTAATGTCCGCTGAAAAGGCAAAGGCACTCGGCCTGACGCCCCTCGCAAAAATCAGTGGTTATGCAGATGCTGAACAGGCGCCCGAGTGGTTTACAACAAGTCCGAGTCTGGCTGTGCCCAAAGCAGTTCAAAAAGCGGGATTAGAAATGAATGACATTTCCTATTTCGAGTTGAATGAAGCTTTTGCGGTAGTTGGTCTGGCCAATATAAAATTAATGAACCTCGATGCTTCGAAAGTGAATGTAAATGGTGGTGCGGTTTCCTTGGGACACCCATTGGGTTGCAGCGGAGCACGAATCATTGTTACTTTGCTGAATGTATTAAAACAAAATAACGCCAAATATGGAGCTGCCGGCATTTGCAATGGCGGGGGCGGTGCTTCGGCGATGGTAATTGAGCGTCTCTAATTTTTTCTTTTAATTTTAAAACCGTCTTCAGTAATGAAGGCGGTTTTTTTGTTTTTGGAAAGGACGGCAGCTTTCTCTACGCCATCATTTTTTGGTCATCATGGTGAATAATCTTCGCGCAAATCGCTAGGTATTTTTAAGCAAAGCGCTTCTAATCCTAAATTGTTCCTATTTTTGCTGTCCACAATAAAACAGACATGAAAAACACAGCGCTTTCACAAAAACATATTTCTTTGGGTGCCAAAATGGTCCCTTTCGCCGGCTACAATATGCCGGTATCCTACACTGGTCTGAACGAAGAGCATGCAGTGGTGCGGAACAGTGTCGGTGTTTTTGACGTAAGTCACATGGGTGAATTTATTCTCAGAGGTGAGCACGCACTCGATCTGATTCAAAAAGTAACCAGCAATGATGCATCTGTGTTGACCGATGGCAAAGCCCAGTACTCCTGCCTTCCAAACGCTACCGGCGGTATTGTGGATGACTTGCTAGTGTACCGTATCGACGCTAAAACTTATATGTTGGTGGTGAATGCCAGTAACATTGAAAAAGACTGGAATTGGATTAAGAGTCAGGATACTTGGAATGTAGATATGAAAGACATTTCGGAGGAGACTTCCTTATTGGCGATTCAGGGACCAGATGCAGTGGCAACCTTGCAAAAACTCACGGACGTCAATCTCTCTGAAATTCCATATTACAGTTTTGTGAAAGGAAAATTTAATGGAGTAGAGAATGTGGTGATCAGTAATACGGGTTATACCGGAGCAGGGGGATTTGAATTGTACTTTGAAAATCCACAGGCCGAAAACATGTGGAACGCTATTTTTGAAGCGGGAAAAGAATTTAATATTAAGCCTATCGGTCTTGGGGCGCGTGATACGCTCCGCCTCGAAATGGGTTTCTGTCTTTACGGAAACGACATTGATGACACCACTTCTCCGATTGAAGCGGGCTTGGGCTGGATTACGAAATTTACCAAAGATTTTACCAATAGGGCGGCGATCGAAGCTCAAAAAACCAATGGTGTTTCTCGTAAATTAGTTGGCTTTGAGATGATTGACCGCGGTATTCCCCGTCATGATTATCCGGTGGCCGATTCAAATGGCCAAGTGATTGGCAAAGTTACCTCTGGCACGCAGTCTCCGACTCTTGGCAAGGCAATTGGACTGGCATATGTGAACACCGAATTCGCCAAGAGTGGTTCTGAAATTCACATTATGATTCGTGACAAAGCCGTTAAGGCACTTGTTTGTAAAATTCCTTTTCTAAGAAAGTAGGAATTACCTAGCTCCGCCGTTGAAATACCCCTTATCGGTCTACATTAGCGCTTGTCGAATTGGCAGGATGCCTTCATGTTGCTTCTTATATTCCTTACTGACCACTGCATGGACAGCCCTGGGAAATTTTTGCGCGCGATACCATTAACAAAGTTGATGGGGAAGGTAAGAAGCAGGATAAATGGGTCTTACTAGGCCGTCACAAACCTGGAACCTGCTACGCAGAAAAATCAGAAAGTAGAAGAAGGAAGGTATCGGGACAATAAAAAGGTGGACCGCTGGTTGGAATATTACTGTAAGGGTGCTATAAAAAATGTGTTGACCTATACGAATGGCTTTACAGATAGCTACGCAAAACTTTATCATGAAAATGGTAAAATCAGTGAAGAAGGCGTGTCTATGTGGGATACACAGCTAGAAAACTAAGGATCAATTATTGATTATTAATTATAGGGGTCATCTTGATGACTTTCTTAGTTTAGTTTCCCAGTTTTTATTTGTATTTTTGCTCCCTGTTTAAGTCCCGCTCTCTTACTTTAGGTGAAAGAGCGGACAATACGGGGGATTAGCTCATTTGGCTAGAGCGCTTCGCTGGCAGTGAAGAGGTGATCGGTTCGAATCCGATATTCTCCACCATTTTTTCCAACCTGTTCATTTTCCTCAGCAATTATCTATTCTTGGTAGGGATTAAAAGGTAATTGTTTTTCTCGTTCGTTGCGGATGCCGTTTTGTTCACTACGCACATTACCTCTTCATCTGAATGTACGGCTATCGAAAGTACTCTACCTGTTTAGTTCTACAGAGATCATTTCACCTGATTAATTTCCTGCACAAACCCAAGAAGTACTGTGCCTTCTTCCTTTACGGTTTTTCTGTTTTAACAAGCTTTAGTAGATGTTTGCATTCCACAAAACCGACACTAACGGATAAAACTCAGATGCTGCAAGGTCTCCGCCCTAGACAGTTTACAATCGTCTTCTTGCCCGAATTCCCTGCACATTCTGCTCTTTTTTTCTTAATTTTACAGCAAAATTTTTGTGTTTAAATGACCACCGACAAATTTGTAAACCGCCACAACGGTCCCCGCGAGCAGGATGTAAAAGCCATGCTTAAAAAAATTGGAGTAAGCAGTATTGAAGAACTCATTACGCAGACTGTTCCGGCGAATATTCGTCTGAAGAAGCCGCTTAATGTCGCTCCCGCGCTCACAGAGTACCAATACCTCAAGCATCTGAAAGCATTAGGCCAGAAAAATAAAGTTTTCCGTTCTTATATTGGTCTGGGTTATTACAACAGTGTTCTTCCACCTGTCATTCAGAGAAACATTCTCGAAAATCCAGGCTGGTACACGGCTTACACACCTTATCAGGCGGAGATTGCACAGGGACGTCTCGAAGCCATTCTGAATTTTCAGACCATGATAATGGATTTAACGGCGATGCCGATTGCAAATGCCTCCTTGCTAGATGAAGCTACTGCAGCAGCCGAGGCGCTCGCTATGTTTTACAGCAACCGCAGTCGGAATCAAGTAAAAAATAATGCAAATAAATTTTTAATAAGCGCGACTTGTTTCCCGCAAACTATTGATGTTGTCCGCACCCGTGCAGTGCCTTATGGCATTGAATTGGTTGTTGCGGATGTCATGAAAACACCGCTAGATGAGTCTTATTTCGGCATGTTGCTTCAGTATCCCGACATCAATGGTGAAGCGACTGACTATAGAGATTTTGTAAAAGCGGCGAAGGAAAAGGAGATACAGGTGGCCGTTGCAACCGACTTGATGGCACTAGCGCTTCTCACGCCTCCGGGTGAATGGGGCGCTGATTGCGTAGTTGGTAACTCACAACGCTTTGGTGTGCCCCTGGGATATGGTGGTCCGCATGCAGCTTTTTTTACGTGCCGCGAAGACTACAAACGGATGATTCCGGGACGTATCATTGGCGTATCTGTTGACTCAGAAGGTCGTCAGGCACTGCGTATGGCGCTGCAAACACGCGAGCAACATATCAAACGCGATAAGGCCACTTCCAATATTTGTACTGCACAGGCATTGCTTGCCATCATGGCCAGCATGTATGCTGTTTATCATGGGGAAGAAGGCATTCGTGCCATTGCACAAAGTATCCATCATACTGCCGGCTTCATTGCTTCTGAATTAAGCAAAGCGGGAATGGAAGTCCTCACCAAAACTTACTTTGATACCATCGTTGTAAAAGCCGATGCTGCAAAAGTGAAAACGATTGCGGAAAGCAAGCAGATTAACTTCCGTTACATCGATGCGAATCATGTGGCAATTGCTTTGGATCAGACAGTAGAAGAAAATGATTTGACGGATATTCTGAATGTTTTTGCAGAAGCAGCAAACACGACAATCAACGCGACTTACAGTCCTTCCGCTTCTGTGATTGCTAATTCGGATTTAAAACGTAGCAGTCACTACCTTACTCATCCTGTGTTTAACACCTATCACAGTGAGAGTGACATGATGCGTTACATCAAGCGGCTCGAGAATAAAGATTTGTCACTGGTACATTCCATGATTTCTTTGGGATCCTGCACGATGAAGCTGAATGCGGCTTCTGAATTATTGCCATTGACCTGGCCTGAGTTCGCGAACATTCATCCTTTTGTGCCGGTTGACCAAGTGCAGGGTTATTCCGAATTAATCGAACAATTAAACATAGACCTTTCCGAAATTACCGGATTTGCACGCATGAGTTTTCAGCCTAATTCAGGCGCGCAGGGGGAGTATGCAGGATTGATGGTGATCAGGGCATATCACATTGCTAATGGTCAGTCACAGCGCAAAGTAGCACTTATTCCAAGTAGCGCTCATGGCACTAATCCTGCCAGTGCAGCCATGGCAGGAATGAAGATTGTTGTCACCAAATGCGATGATAAAGGAAACATTGATTTAGTGGATCTTCGCGAAAAAGCGGAAGCTCACAAAGATGAATTAAGTTGTCTCATGGTGACTTATCCCTCTACGCATGGTGTTTACGAGGAATCCATCACCGAGATCACACAAATGATTCACGACTGCGGTGGCCTTGTGTACATGGATGGTGCTAATATGAATGCACAGGTGGGATTAACTTCCCCAGGAAATATTGGCGCGGATGTCTGCCACCTAAATCTGCATAAAACCTTCGCCATTCCGCATGGCGGTGGGGGTCCAGGCATGGGACCAATTGGCGTGGTTGAAAAACTAGTACCATTCCTACCGTCTCATACCATCGTTAATACAGGTGGTGACAAGGGAATTACAGCAGTGTCTGCTGCCCCTTTTGGAAGCGCTCTGATTCTGTTAATCTCTTACGGTTATATTAAGATGTTGGGTGCTGATGGTCTGAAAGTGGCGACGGAAACAGCGATCCTCAATGCGAATTACATTAAAGAGTGTTTAGAGGGTCATTACAAAATTCTCTATACCGGCAAAAACGGACGCTGTGCGCACGAGATGATTCTTGATTGCAATGAGTTCAAAATGGCATCTGGCGTAGAAGTTGCCGATATGGCTAAGCGTCTCATGGACTACGGTTTTCATGCCCCAACAGTCGCCTTTCCGGTTGTTAATACCTTGATGGTAGAACCAACTGAATCGGAGCCTAAAGCGGAGCTGGATCGTTTCTGCGAAGCCATGATTGCTATTCGTGAGGAAATCCGTGAAATTGAAGAAGGGCAGTTCGACAAAACAAATAATGTCATTAAAAATGCACCGCATACTGGACGTCTTGTGGTGAGTGATACTTGGAACAAACCCTACAGTCGCGAGAAAGCAGCTTATCCTCTGAATTGGGTCCGTGATCATAAATTTTGGCCAAGTGTGGGTCGCGTCGATAATGCATTCGGTGACCGCAACTTGGTTTGCAGCTGCACACCAATTGAAGCTTACATGGAAAATGTAGAAGTCTAAGTGTTCTGAATTTTCGTTAAAGTCTTCTGCTAAATCGGCAGGGGACTGGTAAAAACCGTTAAAACCCCTGTCCGCAGGGGTTTTTTTATAAACTTTAGAGCCTTCTAAAACGTATAAAAAGCATGCAACCGTCCTTAAGAACCTTTAAAAAGTACTTTCTTTTTCCACTGCTGGCCCTCTTGTCCATCTTCTTTTTCAGCCGGTGTTTCTTTATGAAGCGCTATGTGAAAAGTGATGCAGAATTAGAAGAGCATTACCGTTTTGCCACTCTTAAGCCGTCTTACCGAAGTTCTGAGACTGGCGGAAAAAAGACGCATTATGCGGTGATAAGTGCGAGCGACACCCTTCCTCTTTTGGTGATGGTGCATGGCGCTCCCGGTGCCTGGTACGGTTATATGAATCTGACGGACGATACACTTCTGCAGCGCCATTTTAAAATTGTGGCAGTAGACCGTCTGGGTTATGGTAAGTCCGATTGCGGGCAGGCAGAACTGTCTGTCGAAGCTCAGGGCAAAGCGATACAGGCCGTGATAGAGAAAGAAAATACCAGTTCAAAAAAGGTGTATCTGCTCGGCCGATCTTACGGGGCTCCCATAACGGCCTGGCTCGCCATCCATTCGCCGCAGACCTTCGAAAAACTGGTCTTGGTGTCACCTGTTATCGATCCCGACAAGGAAAAGTTTTATTGGTTCAGCGAGATTGGACGCTGGCCTTTGGTGCAGTGGATGTTGCCAGAAATGCTGAATGTGGCGACCCGCGAAAAATATAGTCATGCACAGGAAATGCGTAAACTGGAGCCTCAGTGGTCCAAATTAAAAACGCCGACCTATGTCCTGGTGGGTGAAGAAGATGCCGTTGCTGATACCGCCAATTATAGTTTTGCAAGGACACATATTACTAATTGTTCGGCCGTGTTTATGAAATTAGGCCATACGGGACATCAGATTACCAAACAACAACCAGATTTAATTAAATCTTTATTATTGAGTACTTCAACTTGCGAGGAGAGCTCCTTTGTGGCGCAGGACCGCGCGGCGATACAGACCATGCATACGCATAGGGTGGCTGGGGTAGGAATAGAGTCCTTACTTAAGAATTAAAAGTTAGTGCGCGTAAAAATTCTCGAGAGGCACTAAAACGAAATAAAAACAGTTTTAATCCGTCTTTATCTTTCCCTTCACGATAAATGCATTAGGGAATTCACTTTGAATTTTTCTGAGTGATTCAAAGGCTTCGAGGCGGGATTTAAAGTCGCCGGCAAGCACCACAAAGTTGGGTTGCTGATAATCGAGATAGGTGGGTAGGTCTGCGAAACGTGCCGCGCTTTTTTCCTTTACATCTTCTGCCGCAGCGCGATCGCTACCAAAGTGCAATTTAATGCGGTAGCCATCCTGCACGCCATTGGTCAGTCGGTGGTACTCTGCTTTTTTCTGCACGAGTTCATTCACCTGCAGTTGTGTTTTTGTCTGTACGGGATTGTTCCAAGGGTTTTCCTGCCCAGCAAGTGCCAATGTACCGGAGACAAAAAAGAATAAAAGCAAGGCCTTCATACTGTAAAAGTACATAAAAAAGCAAATACGAAAGCCGCTACCGGCCCTGCAGGCATTAAGAATGTTTACGATCACCGCCCTGTCTGTTCAGAAATGCTCCAGTAAACTGCTCTTTTAAGCATTTTCAAGGGCATTTATCCTTATAAATAATTAAATTTACCCATTATTCTATTTCGAAAAAATGGACAAGTTTTCATACTTAGGCAATGCAGATGTTAACGCCATTGAGGAACTTTTTAACCGGTTTCAACAAGACCCCGGTTCAGTAGACGCCTCGTGGCAGGATTTTTTTAAAGGGTTTGAGTTCGCGCGGGCAGAATATTCTGAATCGTCGGGGGAGGCTTCGGTGACCACAGCCATGGCTCAGCACATTGCAAAGGAGTTTAGAGTTCTCAATTTGATCAATGGGTACCGGCACCGGGGACACCTATTTACGAAGACCAATCCCGTTCGGAACCGCCGGAAGTACAAGCCGGATTTGAGTCTGGACGTTTTTGATCTAGATGATAAAGATCTTGACACCGTATTTCAAGCGGGAAAGGAAATCGAAATCGGTTCCGCTAAGCTTCGCGATATCGTGGCCCATCTTCAGCAGACTTATTGCCAGAGTATTGGAGTGGAATACATGTTCATTCGGAATCCCAACCTACTGAGCTGGTTACAGGAGCGCATGGAAATGACTAAAAACATCCCTGCCTTCAGTAAAGACGAGAAAAAGAATATTTTATTAAAAGTGACCGAAGCGGTGACCTTTGAGAATTTTTTGGCGACCAAGTTTGTCGGACAGAAACGTTTCTCGCTTGAGGGCGCTGAATCCTTCTTACCAGCGATGAAAGCACTCATGGAGCATGGTGTGGAGTTGGGAATTGAAGATTATATTATTGGCATGGCCCACCGTGGCCGTCTCAACGTGCTTGCCAACATCATGAACAAGCCGGCAAAAGATATTTTTACGGAATTTGAAGGTCGTCCCAGTGAGGATGGTTTGTTTGACGGTGACGTGAAGTATCACATGGGCTATAGTAGCGATGTGACGAGTGCCAGTGGGAAGAGTGTACACATTTCCTTGACGCCTAATCCTTCTCATCTCGAAACGGTAGCCCCGGTCGTGCAGGGAATCACCCGCGCAAAAATCGATGGGCGCCACAAGGGCAATCACCGCAAAGTCTGCCCAATTGTTGTGCATGGTGATGCGGCTATTGCTGGTCAGGGATTGGTTTACGAAGTGGTTCAGATGGCTCATCTTGATGGCTATAAGGTGGGCGGAACCATTCACTTTGTTATTAATAATCAGGTCGGTTTTACTACGAATTATCGTGATGCCCGCTCTAGCACCTATTGCACAGATGTGGCAAAGGTGACGAAAGCACCTGTATTTCATGTGAATGGGGATGATGTGGAAGCGCTGACCCTTGTCGCAAAGATGGCCATGGAGTTCCGTATGAATTTCCGTAAAGATGTGTTTATTGACGTGTTGTGTTACCGTAAATACGGGCATAACGAGGGCGATGAGCCACGGTTCACGCAGCCATTATTGTATAAAGAAATTGCCAAACATCCGAATCCTCGGGAGATCTATTCTAAAAAGCTGATTGAAGAAGGCAGCTTTAACGAAGCGGAAATTAAAGCCCTGGAAAAAGACTACAAAGAGCATCTTGAAACAGAGCTGACGGAAGCACGAAAAGTAGAAAAAGCAAAAATTACGTCCTATCTCCAGGGTCCATGGAAAGGTGTTCAAATGGCTGGTGATAGTGATTTTGATCAATCACCTGAAACCGCTGTCAAAAAGGAACTTTTTCTCGAATTAGCGAAAAAAACAACCGAATTACCGAAGGATAAAAAATTCTTCAATAAGATTGAACGTTTGTTTGCTGACCGTCAGAACATGATTAAGAATGATACCTACGACTGGGCCATGGGCGAGTTGTTAGCGTATGCTTCCTTAATGCAAGAAGGTCATCGTGTCCGTTTCAGCGGACAAGATGTGGAACGTGGCACTTTTTCGCATCGTCATGCGGTTGTAAAAGTAGAGGACAGTGAAGAGGAGTATATACCACTCAATAACGTGGGGGCTTCAGAGCGTCTCGAAATTTATAACTCCTTGCTCAGCGAATATGCGGTCCTTGGTTTTGAATATGGCTATGCCTATGCATCGCCCAATGCTTTGACGGTATGGGAGGCGCAGTTCGGAGACTTCTTTAATGGCGCACAGATTATTATCGATCAGTACTTAAGTTCATCTGAGTACAAATGGCGCCGCATGAATGGTTTGGTTATGTTGTTACCGCATGGGTATGAGGGACAGGGACCAGAGCACTCCAGCGCGCGGATTGAACGTTTTCTGCAAATGTGTGCCGAGAATAACATGTCTATTGTAAATGCCACGACTCCCGCACAGCAGTTCCATGTATTGCGTCGTCAACTTGTGCGCAGCTTTAGAAAACCACTGATTTGTTTTACACCAAAAAAACTACTTCGGTACCCAACTTGTGTGAGTACCCTGAAAGACTTTACGGAAGAACGTTTCAAAGAAGTACTGGATGACCGCTGTGACCCGAAAAAAGTGACCCGTGTCGCTTTCTGCAGTGGTAAAATCTATTACGATCTTATTGAACGCCGCGAAAAAGAGGGTGTGGAAGACATTGCATTTATCCGTCTCGAGCAATTGTATCCTTTTCCTGCCAAACAGGTGGAAGCGATTCTTGCACGCTACAAAAACGCAAGTGATTATTCTTTTGTTCAGGAAGAACCAGAGAATATGGGACCTTGGCGCTTTGTGGATAAAAACCTACGCTCTCTGAATCTAAAATATTTCGGAAGAGATGAAGCCGCTAGCCCTGCGACCGGTTTCTCTAAACGTCACAATGGAGAGACGGAGAAAATAATGCTCAGCCTCTTTTCTAAAGTGCTTGTAAAAAACTAATTAAAGAAATTTAAACGCTATGGCAATTATAGAATTAAAAGTTCCAAGTCCAGGGGAATCCATCACCGAAGTAATTATCGCCCGCTGGATCAAACAATCTGGTGATGTTGTTGAAAAAGATGAAGTGTTGGCTGAGATTGATTCTGATAAAGCAACGCTGACGCTGAATGCGGAAGAAGCAGGTAAAATTGAAATCCTTGCCGCGGAAGGCGATACCGTGAAAGTCGGACAGGTGGTTGTGAAGATCGACACTTCTGTTCAGCCCGAAGCAAAGGCTGCAAAACCAGAGGCGGCGCCTGCAAAAGCAGAAGCTAAAAAAGAAGAGCCTAAGAAAGAAAGTCCCGCAGTTGCTGCACCTGCCGCTGCATCTTACGCCAGTGGCACGCCAAGTCCCGCTGCTGCGAAGATCATGGCGGAGAATAATGTCAAATCGGGACAAATCAATGGCACTGGACGCGACGGCCGTATCACGAAACAAGACGTAATAAATGCCTTGAGTAATGGCTTCCCATCCGCTGCAGCAGCTGCAAGCAATAGCTGGCAGGGGGGACGCGATAAGGAAAAAGTGAAGATGACCAATCTTCGCAAAACAGTGGCTCGTCGTCTTGTTGCCGTTAAGAATGAGACGGCCATGCTCACTACGTTTAATGAGATTGACATGAGTGGAATTTATGCAATCAGAGCAAAGTACAAGGATAAGTTTAAAGAGGTCCATGGCAGCAATGTGGGCTTTATGAGTTTTTTCACCAAAGCAGTAACCGAAGCGCTCTATCATTTCCCGGCCGTGAATGCACAGATTGATGGAGAGGAAATTATTTACAATAAGTATTGTGATATCGGCATCGCAGTGAGTGCGCCAAAGGGTTTAATGGTGCCAGTACTGCGCAATGCGGAGCAAATGAGCTTAGCACAAATTGAAGGCGGCATTAAAGAGTTAGCTGTTAAAGCGCGCGATGGCAAATTAACCATTGCGGATATGGAAGGGGGAACATTTACTATAACCAATGGCGGCGTGTTCGGTAGTATGATGAGTACACCGATCATTAATCCCCCACAGAGCGCTATTTTAGGTATGCACAATGTGGTTGAAAGGCCTGTTGCAGTGAATGGACAGGTGGTGATTCGCCCCATGATGTATGTGGCTTTAAGCTACGATCACCGCATAATTGATGGACGCGAAAGTGTTGGATTTCTTGTGAAAGTAAAAGAAATGCTGGAGAATCCTTCACGTATGCTGTTCGGAGGAAAAAATCCTGAGGAGGTTTTATTGGGCCTTTAAAGCTGAATAGGTAGTTAATTGATATTAAAAAAAAGACCCGGTCCAAAGGCCGGGTCTTTTTATTTCAGAATGGCTGAAGCTATTCCTCCTCCTCTTTCTTTTCATCGCTGCCCATAACTCCCATTTGTTTCATTTTGGAAAGGAAGGCCTCTTTTTTCTTTTTATTAGTGGCATCGAAACGGTAAGAAGGTCCTTTTTCAATCTCCATTTTTTTACTCTTTGGTTTTAAC
>CALPON020000079.1 GCA_943325195.2 Sphingobacterium thalpophilum
CTGAGGCATTTTTTGCCAGCTCAGGCACCATTGAAGGATTTTATTCATCACAATACCCTGCATGCTTTTCAGGACCTTCCGTTTTTTGAGGGTATTACACGCGCCTCCCGCATCTTTGGTTACAAAGTGAGCCTCTCTTTAAGGGAGTACCGAGAATTGTATAAAAAGGGCCGTATCAGCGAGGAAGCCATCGCGCAGGCTCTTGAAAGAAGAAATAGCAATCCCGATAAAACAGATTGGCTACAGTGCTTAAAAGAAAAGAATTACAATACTTCTTGTGAAGCAAGGGTAGGCAGTATAAGGAGTGGCTGGGAAAAATACTTTCATCTGGACCTTGATGTGCTGGTGCATCCCATCCTTTTCCGAATTATCTGCAGCTATCTTGATCAGGGAATCAGCATCTGGAATTTTCCAATTCTAGATAAAGGACTATTAAATTCTATCCGCGAACTGGAGAAAAACGCTTTTACCAGTTTTTTTACCAGTCCCCGCGCAAAAAACTTATTAATGAGTCGCTGCAAAATAACGGACCTACTTAAGATCATTGTGGGGGACGAAAGTTTGTATGAACACTATCTGTATGATCAGCAATTTGCGCATCAGGGCTGGAGTGGAATGGTTGCAGCGGTAGAAGATCATCCCGAAACCCTGATGGATCAGAAGAAAGTGAGTCTCAAAGACTTTATTATTCTAGAACTACTGCTCGAAATCGATGCACTGGATCAGAAGTTTTGTGAAGTTTGGGCGCCTTTAGGACATCTTCTAAAGGATGTTCCTCCTATTCTCTTTTCCCCTACCCCTTTTTCCGAATATGATCAAGTACTGGCCATCTGGCAAGAAGCTTTTGAATGGACTTATTATAACAAAGTCCTAGCTGCAGTCCATACAAAACACTTAGCTCAGGATACGCTCATAGCGCCCGACTTTCAGGCTCTGCTGTGCATTGATGACCGGGAAATTTCGCTACGGGATTATCTGGAACAGATTAATTCCGACTGCAGGACTTATGCTACGCCTGGTTTTTTCGGTGTCGAATTTTTCTTTCAGCCGGAACATGGCAGAGCTTATACCAAACAGTGTCCTGCTCCAGTCACACCAGGCTACCTGATAAAAGAAATTGAAAGTGTAAGAGGTCAGAAAAAAGACATTCATCTGGCCAAGCACTCCCATGGTTTAATTAAGGGCTGGATGATGGCTCCCACTCTTGGCTTCTGGTCCGCCTTGCGATTATCACTTAGTATTTTTAAGCCAACTGAAAGTCCGGCAACCGCCTTGTCTTCGCGACACATGGATCCAAAGGCCCGCCTGACCATCAGGAAATCTGACCAATTCCCCGATGAGAATGGCCTGCAGGTAGGCTTTACCACCGAGGAAATGTCTCAGCGCGTTTTAGCGCTACTCCGCAGTATCGGACTTATTTCCAACTTCGGAAAGCTGGTGTATATCATTGGACATGGCGCAAGTAGTGCCAACAATCCGCACTATGCTGCTTATAATTGTGGTGCATGCTCTGGCAGACCCGGCTCCGTGAATGCGCGCGTTTTTGCAGCCATGGCGAATGACCCTGCTGTGCGGAAACAACTAGAGCAAGAGGGTATCGTAATTCCGGATGGCACCTCCTTTTTGGGGGCTCTGCACGATACGACCCGTGATGAAATTCAGTTCTTTGATGAAGAGCTGCTGACTGCCGAACTCAGCACCGCGCATGAAAAAAACAAAGCTGTATTTCGGACTGCTTTGGATTTAAATTCAAAAGAGCGCGCACGACGATTTGAATTAATAAATCACAAGGACCGGCCGGAGCGCATTCATAAAAAAATCATACAACGATCTGTTTCCTTATTTGAACCGCGACCCGAATTAAACCATGCCACCAATGCCCTTTGCGTGGTCGGCCGGAGAGCACTTACACATGGTGTATTTCTTGACCGCCGGGCTTTTGCAAACAGTTATGATTACCGCATTGATCCAGAGGGAAAAATTCTGGCCAATATCATGCGCCCCCTGGGTCCTGTTTGTGGAGGAATCAATCTCGAGTATTATTTTTCAAGAGTCGACAATCAGAAACTGGGCGCCGGTTCAAAGTTACCACACAATGTAATGGGACTTTTTGCGGTGGCGAATGGCTTTGACGGTGACTTACGTCCGGGTTTACCTGCTCAGATGATTGAATTGCACGATCCACTGCGACTGCTCATCATTGTAGAACATGAGCCTGAAGTTGTATTGGCCACGATTAAATCTTCTCCGGCTATGTATGAGTGGTATATCAATGAATGGATTCATCTTATTGCTCTGCGACCTTCCAGCGGGGACTTTTATGTCTTTCGCCAAGGCGAGTTTGTCAGACATGCTCTTCCACTATCGGAAGTGCCAGTAACCACTAATATTTCCAAAATTCTAGAAACCTCCCGGGAGAATTTACCGGTTTATCTAATGAACGCATGAGCACTACTGAATTACTACTCCATTTTGTTATTCTTCTGCCAGTGCTGGGCTACCTGATTAGTCTGTTCGTGCCAGAACGCAGAGAATTGCTCTTATCGGCGGTTGCTTTTTTGACTGTCAGTTTGCATTTTATCGGTTTTACTGCTTTGGCAGTTATTTGGATGAGGAGCGGCTTTACTACCATCAACTATAAAGAGCTGGCCTTATTCAAAACAGATAATTATGAGTTTTATCTGGATTTTTGTTTTGATAAAATAGCACTCACCTATTTGAGTGTTGGAGCCATCCTGACGTTTCTGGTGAGTATTTACAGCCGCTACTATCTTCACAGGGAAAAGGGATACAAACGTTTCTTTAATACCTTGTTATTATTTTATCTTGGCTATAGTCTAACTGTCCTTTCGGGTAATCTGGAAACCTTGTTCATTGGATGGGAAGTGCTGGGGATTTGTTCTTTCTTGCTGATTGCTTTTTACAGAAATCGCTTTCTGCCGGTCAGAAATGCGGTAAAGGTTTTTACCGTCTACCGTGTGGGTGATATTGGACTAATCCTTGCCATGTGGATGGCCCATCATCTCTGGCATCAGAATATCAACTTTCAACAGCTGGCAAATGACACCTTGGTTCATCAAGAACTGGAGGCACACAGTACGACAGGTATTTTTATTTCATTGATGATTTTAATCACTGCAGCGGCCAAATCAGCGCAATTACCCTTCTCCAGTTGGCTACCCCGGGCTATGGAGGGTCCAACTCCGTCAAGCGCTATATTTTACGGCTCCTTATCTGTACATATTGGTGCGTTTCTTTTGCTGCGAACCTTTGAATTATGGGAAAACCAGACAAGTGTGCGCGTATTAATTGCTTTGCTTGGCCTTAGCACCAGTGTGGTAGCCAGTTTAATTGCAAGGGTCCAATCCAGTGTGAAGAGTCAGATTGCCTATAGCTCTGTCGCACAAATTGGCCTCATTTTTATTGAAATCGCCTTGGGGCTTGAAAACATTGCTTTGGTGCATTTTGCCGGCAATGCTTTCTTGAGAACTTATCAATTACTGGTATCACCCTCTGTCGCGTCGTATCTGATTCGCGAACAATTTTACAATTATAAACCACGCGCATTAACGTTAGAGGATAGCTTACCAAAACGTCTGGAACACAGTATTTACATCTTAAGTTTAAAAGAATGGAATCTGGATCTATTAATGGCAAAATATTTGTGGAATCCTCTGAAAAAAACAGGACGCGGGCTTTCATTCATTGGATTGCGCTCATTGCGACTGATTTTCCTGCCTTTATACTTGCTGGGAACATGGGCCTTATACAGCAAAGCAAATATACCGTCTCAACTGCATGAAGTTTTGCCATTTAGTTTTGCATTAATAGGTCTGCTCATGGTTTTAAAGTCCTTCAGCGAGCGGAATAATTTACTTCTAAGCTGGTTATTAATCATCATGAATCATTTCTGGGTAGCATTGGCTGTTTCGTTTAATGAGGATTTTGGTCATCAAGAAGCTTATTTGTATTTGAGTGGAATTTTTGCAGCAGGTGTTGTGGGACTCTTTTGCCTGCGCAAAATCATAAAAGTGGAACGTAATATTGATTTGGCTTTATTCCATGGACATGTGTATGAGCATCCCCGACTGGCCTTTGTTTTTTTTCTGGCATGTCTCGGACTTGCAGGTTTTCCCATCACACCAACATTTATCGGGGAAGACTTAATTTTCTCGCATATGCATGAGCACCAGTATCTGCTGGCCATCACGGTCTCCCTCAGTTTCGTCATCGATGGCCTTGCACTCATACGCTTATATGGACGCATCTTTTTGGGACCCCATGTCAAAACCTATCACGAAACAGCCTACAAATCCTCGTAAATGAGCCTGTCAACACTCAAATACTCTTGTATTAGTTGCTTTCGATGTGCCTTCAGCGTCGTGTTGAGTATGTCCTTTCTGTTGTGTAATAGTCCGCTCAAAGGATTGTTGCAGAAAGCAGATAAAGAATATTCGGAAACGACACTCAGTGGTAAAAAGTTACAACTCTTAACAACGGATGCAGTAACCCAAGTGGAATTGGATGAAGCAGAATTGGATGAAGACTCGCATCAGGGGCCAAAGCAAGGCACCCTCCCTACTGATACACCTTTCTTTAAGACTGCGCAAAAGGTGTCACTTCAAATCCTACTCTTGGAGAAGACAAAAGCACAACATTACACCCCGCTGCCTCTGTACATCCTTTACCATAATTTAAAAACACTGTCTGAAACCGATGAATGCAAGCCGACCTAACAGAAAGGCTATAATAATAACTACTCGCTTCATTTTTCGTTCACTTTAAATTTAAAATATAATGTCATCTTCAAAAAAAATAAATCGCTTTATTCCTGAGGACGGATTCGCAGGCCTGAAGCAAAACTTCACAAAGGATGCCCTTTCAGGCTTTCTTGTTTTTTTGCTGGCGATGCCTTTAAGTCTCGGCATTGCAAAAGCTTCTAATTTTCCAATGATTTTCGGTCTGGTTACTGCTATTATTGGCGGTGTGGTCGTGAGTTTTTTTATGGGCTCCCGCCTTTCCATTAAAGGTCCTGCAGCGGGATTAATTGTAATTGCCAGCGGCTCCGTTACCGCCATGGGCGATGGCGAAGCAGGCTGGCATCTTGCGCTAGGAGCAATTGTAGTGGCAGGAATTCTACAGATTATATTCGGAATTCTAAAAGCAGGTAAACTGGCGGATTTTTTTCCGAGTGCAGCCATTCACGGCATGCTCGCGGCTATCGGTATTATTATCATGGCCAAACAACTGCATTTACTCCTAGGAATAAATCCAGCTGAACTCAAAGGTAAAGCGCCACTCGAATTATTAGCCATGTTACCCTCTAGCATTATGCATGAAAATGCCCACCTGACGGAAATTGGGATTGCCTGTCTGGCCATCCTCGTTCTGATGAGTTACGTAAAACACGAAAAACTCAAAAAAATACCCGCTCCCCTTGTTGTTCTAGCGGTCTCTATTCCACTAGGACTGATTCTGCATATTAAGACGGACGGTGCAATCGCGAACTTTGCACTTGTAAAAATAGGAAGTATCAGCGATGCCTTCAAGAACGGCTTTGTAAATGTTGATTTTTCTGGTTTAATGACGCATACTTCTGAGTTTATTCAGTTTGTTATTTTATATGCACTCATCGGCAGTATTGAGTCACTCTTAACCGCAAAGGCTGTTGATGGGATGGATCAATTTAAAAGAAAAACAGATTTTGATAAAGACTTAATCGGCGTTGGTATTGGCAATACCTTATGCGGAATCATTGGCGGACTGCCTATGATATCAGAAGTAGCGAGAAGTAGTGCAAATGTATCAAACGGAGCACGCACTCGCTGGGCTAATTTTTTTCATGGCCTATTTTTATTGCTGGCAGTCTTGTTTGCAGTACCATTTATAGAAATGATACCAAATGTTGCATTGGCTGCCATGCTTGTTTTTGTTGGTTTTCGTCTAGCACATCCACGTCAGTTTATACATACATTGCACATTGGTAGGGACCAATTACTCGTTTTTTCAGTTACTATTCTCGTTACTATTTCCACCGATCTTTTGCTGGGCGTTGGTTCTGGTATTGTGTTGGAATTAGTTATAAATCTGCTGAATGGTGCCCGTGTAAAAAATCTATTTAAATCGCAGGTTACGGTTTCACAAAAAGAGGGAATCTATACAGTGCTTGTCAAAGAGGATCTTATTTTTTCAAATCTACTGGGCTTCAAAAAACAATTTGCTACAATTCCGGCAGCAGAAACTGTCCGCATTGACTTTTCTGAAGCGACCATCGTTGACCATACCTGCATTGTGACGATTAATACCTTAGTGGAAGACTACAAAGATCAGGGCGGCACTATCACTATCGTGGGATTTGACCATCACAAACAACTGTCCAAAGATCCAACTTCAACCCGCATTCATAAAATTGCATAGAATTGAAAAAATGATTTATTTGCAGATAATCTATCCGTTCTTAATGCTTGAATGGACAGATTATCTGCTTTTTAAAAAAAGGAAAATATGAACTATTTAGCTACGTGCTTGTCCATTGCCTGCTTCTCACTGACTGCTCAGCACTCGGATTCCTTGCGAACCGCGCCCCCTGAAAAGACCGCCCTTAAATTTAATCTTAATCAGGATGGCAGTCATTATTTTCAAGCGACCTTTCTTAATCAAACCTGGCTCCGCTACGATGAAAGTAATCCCGGTACGACACAATTTGGAAGAAACATGCCCGAAACATTCGACATTGGACTTCGAAGAACGCGGATGCAATTGTTTGGTCAGATTACAAACCGGACATTTGTATATTTTCAGTTTGGGCAAAACAATTTTAATACGGCCTACAACTATGCAAGCAATCGCAAAATAGCAGCCTTCTTTCACGATGCCCTTTGTGAATTTAAAGTAAGTAAAGGCAATCAATTGAAAATTGGTGCGGGTCTGACCGTCTTAAATGGTCTGTCCCGCTTTTCACAACCTTCAGTGGGAACCATTATGACAATGGATGTGCCCGTTTTTCTCCAGTATTCTGTTGATCAGATTGATCAGTTTGATCGACGCTTGGCCGTTTATGCAAGAGGACAACTAAAAAAACTAGATTATCGCTTTTATCTCAGCAATCCCTGGCCGATTAATTCCAATGGAGCGGCACCACCTGCACTTGGACCTGGCGCCAATTTTGTTAACACATCGGCCTTTGCTAATGGTAAAAGCCCGGGGGTACACAATCAAGTGGGCACCTATTGCAGCTGGAATTTATTCGAGATGGAAACCCACACCACACCTTATATGACGGGGACTTACTTAGGTAGTAAAAAGGTCTGGAACATTGCTGTGGGTGCCGTCTATCAAAAAAATGCCACTTGGCACACAGAAAAAACAACGGTGCAAACAGACACGTTATACAATGCCATGCTTCACCTAAGCCTTGAATCCTTTCTGGATTTGCCTTTAAACAAGGAGAAAGGCACCGCCCTCAATGCGATGGCCGGCTTTTATGCCACCAATTATGGAAAGGACTACCTGCGCTACAATGGCATTATGAATCCCGGAACAGCATCAACGGCCACCAATATGGTTGCTGGTAATGCTTACGGAAACGCCTTTCCCATGTTTGGGACAGGAAAAGTCATTTATGCGCAATTTGGACTTCTTCTACCGAAATCACTGTTGAGTGAAGGTCAGCTGATGCCTTACGCCAGTGCGCAATTGGCAGGCTTTACCGCATTACAAAACAATAAAATGATGGTGCTCAGCACTGGCATTAACTGGCTATTGGCTGGACATAGAAGCAAAATAACCCTGGATTATCAAAACAGGCCGACCTATTATCGCAATGCCTCGGGTGAGACAAAGAGCGGTCCTAGACGCAGCGCCTTGACTCTGCAATACCAAATTACTATTTAAGCAGTATGCACCACTAAAAAGGCAAGAACTCTCAGCTTCGTGCCTTTTTTCTGGCTATCAGTCCGTAACGACTAGGGTCAGTGTTTTTGTTACAAACAAAGCACACTCGTGTATTAATTTGGGATTTTTGTTAGCTTTGTGAGATTGAAAAACCTAAAACCGATAATCAGTGTACTGCTCATTCTGCTCATGAGTTTTGGAGTTTTCGGTTCAAATCTTGCAGGAAATGGATTTGGCTTTTTGAAAAAAATTGAATTCTGCAAAAAAGCCCTCGATACTGAAGACAATCAGGACGATACCGATGATGACTGCGAAAACGATGTTCTGGAACTATTCGCAACTGAAACCACCGACACGCCCATCTTTAGGGCTAGTAAAAAGCACTATTATTCGACTGCCGCACTCCGCTATACTGGCGGACACTGGCACATCAACACACCACCTCCCCGCTCGTAAATAGAACAAGGTCCGCCAGGCCTTTCCTCCCCCCCCTCTCTATTTACCAACCAATCGATTGAATGAAAGATTATTTTATTAACCTGCGTGCAGGAGTTGTTGTTTTTTTGGTGGCATTGCCACTCTGTCTCGGAATTGCTTTAGCTTGTAATGTTCCTCTTTTAGCCGGTCTACTTTCCGGAATTGTGGGTGGCATACTGGTCACTATTTTTAGTGGTTCCGCCTTAAGTGTAAGTGGTCCCGCTGCTGGACTGACCTCCATTGTTATTGCATCCGTAGCCTCCCTCGGTTCGTTCGAGGTTTTCCTCGCAGCCGTGTTTTTTGCCGGCCTGCTACAAATCATTCTCAGCCTCATTAAAGCAGGAAAGATTGGCAATTACATCCCCGTATCAGTCATTAAAGGGATGTTGGCTGGAATTGGCATCATCCTTATTATGAAACAAATCCCCCATTTAGTTGGGTACGACCGTGATCCGGAAGGCGATTTCGAATTTGAACAATCAGACGGACATAATACGATTACGGACTTATATTATATGTTTAACTATCTCACACCCTCTGCAGTCCTTATCGGCGTAATTTCGCTGTTAATCCTCCTAATGGGTGAAAGTGAATTTTACAAAAAAAACAAGGTGCTAAGTTATCTACCTGCGCCTCTCCTGGCAGTTATCTTCGGAATTCTAATGTCAATCGGTCTGGACGGCACAAGCTATGAACTCGCAGAGGACCATTTGGTCAGTTTACCCCTCATTAAAAATCTGCAGGACCTGAAAAGTAATTTATTTATACCCGACTTCTCTCAAATTAATGAGAAGCACTTTTGGATTATTGCATTCACCTTAGCCGCAGTTGCCAGCTTGGAATCTATTTTAAGTCTCGAAGCAACCGACAAAATAGATCCGCAAAAAAGAATTTCCAATGTTAACCGTGAATTATTTGCACAAGGTATCGGCAATATAGCAAGTGGCTTAATAGGAGCCCTGCCTGTTACCGCAGTTATTGTTAGAAGTTCAGCAAATATCAATGCGGGTGCAACCACCAAATTGTCCGCGATCTTTCACGCGCTGCTCTTACTCGGGACTGTTTTTTTTATTCCTTCCCTTCTCATGCTCATTCCAAACGCGTGCCTGGCGGCTATCTTGATTTTAACAGGCTATAAACTCACCAAGCTAATTATCTTCAGAGAATATTACCGCAAGGGCTGGGATCAGTTTTTGCCTTTTATACTCACCATTCTGGTGATGCTGGTGTCAGACCTGCTGAAAGGGGTGGGAGCTGGACTGCTAGTCGCCATCTTTTTTATTATCAGGACCAATGTGCGTCACTCTTTTGACGTTGTGGAAGATTCCATTAACGGTCGAAAAAACTATCTTCTTAAATTACCACAGCACCTAACCTTTTTTAATAAAGGCTTTGTCATCGGTTATCTCAGCAAGATAGAAAGCAATAGCATCGTCATGATTGATGGCTCCATCAATAAATCAACAGACAATGATGTTAAAGAGCTCCTAGAAGATTTTATAAAAAATGCCACTGAAAAAAATATTGAAATTCAATTAATAAAATATAACATTAACTAATGGATACAACGACTATGGACGCCTCTTACCGCCGCCTGCTAGATGGTAACCGTCACTTCTCCCTTTCAAAAAAAATTGACGATCCGGAGTATTTTAAAAAACTTTCTTTAGGTCAAAAACCTGATTACCTCTGGATTGGCTGCAGCGATTCGCGGGTTCCTGCTAACGAAGTAACCAATACAGAGAGCGGTGAAATCTTTGTCCATCGTAACATTGCCAATCTCGTCGTTCACACTGACCTCAATCTGCTCAGTGTTTTAGAGTATGCCATTGTGCACTTAAAGGTGAAGCATGTAATTGTTTGCGGACACTATGGCTGCGGTGGTGTGCGTGCGGCTATGAGTAATAATGTTTTTGGATTCGTAGACAACTGGTTGCGAAATATTAAAGACGTGTACTTCAAACATGAAAAAGAATTAGAAATCATTTCTGATCTGGACAAAAGAGCAGACCGTCTTACCGAACTCAACGTTATTGAACAAGTGCGAAATCTCGCAAAGACAGGAATTGTACAGCAAGAATGGAAAAAAAGACCACTGCATCTGCATGGTTGGGTCTATGGAATAAATAGTGGACTTGTGACAGATTTGAGTGTTATTCACGATGGTCATGAGGATATTGATGCTATTTATCGCTACCAGATTGATGGCGAATAACGCTTAAATCCTACCTTTGAAGAATGAAAACAGTTGTCATCACAGGCAGTACGAGTGGAATTGGATTAGGCATTGCAAGAGAATTTGCTAAAACTGGCAAGTATCACCTTGTATTAAATGGCCTCGAGTCAAATGGTGCTGAAATTGCGTCTGCGCTGGCCAACGAATTTTCTATACAGACATTTTTTCATGGCGCCAACATGCTGGCAGCAGAAGAACTGAGGGATATGATTCAGCAAACCTGCAATCGCTTCGGTGCGGTGGATGTACTCATTAATAACGCCGGTATTCAACATGTTTCTCCTATTGAGGATTTTCCCGATGATAAATGGTCCGCAATCATTGGTATTAATCTGAGCTCAGCTTTTCATTTATCAAAGGCCGTGTGGAAACAAATGAAAGAAAAAAAATTCGGACGGATTATTAATATTGCCTCGGCACACGGACTGGTGGCCTCTGAATTTAAAAGTGCATACGTCGCCAGTAAGCACGGACTAGTGGGCCTCACTAAGACCTTGGCCCTTGAAGGCGCTCCTTTTAATATTACCTGTAATGCCATTTGTCCCGGTTATGTAAAAACCCCTCTGGTTGAAAAGCAGATTGCCGATCAGGCGAAAGCCCATCACCTTTCTGAAGCAGAAGTGGTGTCTAAAGTACTGCTCGTGAAACAGGCCGTAAAAGAATTCGTTCAGGTAGAAACACTTGGCCGGCTGGCCTTGTTTTTATGCGAGGATAGTTCGGGAACACTCACGGGCGCTGCCCTGCCGGTAGACGGGGGATGGAATGCACAGTAAGTAAAGGTCTTTTTATTAACAGGAAGGATTTTACTTGGCAGTTTATCCTTAGTCCTTTACTGTAAATCCTGCAAATTTTGGAAGTAAATCCTACTAGCCCCGCTCCTCATCCTTCAACAGAAATAAGGTAGCAATGATAAATACACCGGTATCCTATAAAAAGACAAATAAGGCAAAGCGCAGGCATGCTCTACATTGGCCTTTACTCTGCTGCTTTTTCTAGTTCGAGAGTACGGTTACAAATATCCCGGATAATTTGCTTCAAATCATCAAAATGGTAGGGCTTACTAAAAAAGTCATTGGCTCCGTAATCCAACGATTTCAATTGGTCGTACTCAAAACGACTAGTCGAAAGAACAAAAATCGGAATCTCCTTCAGATGCTCTGTTTTTCTGACTTTCTCAAGCACACCAAAGCCATCTAGTAAGGGCATGTTTAAATCCATGATGACTAAATCAGGAGATGAAGGCGGCAGGTCGGAATAGAGTCCCTTTCCTTCCAGTAATTCCATTAATTCGAGTCCGTTTTTTACAAGGATGATGGTGCTAGGAATGACGACTTCCATGATCGCCTGCCGGATGAAATACTGATCATCTGGATCATCTTCTGCAATTATGACCAAATTAGTTTTTAATTTCATCTGAACCACATTTGGTGGAAATTCACAATTAGCGTTGATGGGATAGCTCGTTGAAACGCCTTTCCATTGGCTTTAGAACCAAAGTTGAGGAGGCGTCACTTTGCAAAGCGTGGCAGCTTTCATCTCTATCCAAAGGACCAAAATGAGTTTGGAGTTTCCGCTCCAGATACGCCAACAATTGACTACCGTATTCACGAGCAGCCCTGTAACGCGCTGCAAACCAAACTGCCCGTAACAAATAGTTTCTCATTTTCTTCTTTTGCATCAAAGTTATCTGCTGACAGGAATCCTCCCAGACCTTATTCGTCTAAAGAGGTAATCTTCCCGCTGAGATTCCAGAAAAGACTGAATTAGGTCAAACTAATAAATGAAACAACAATCAAAATGATTAGGCCGACAAAAATGAAACGGGATTTTTTTACTAACTGTGCTTGCATGGTAACAAAAGTAGGTAAAACCCTACTAATTAACAATTTTAACCCTACAAAAATATTAACTACGCTTTGTTAATTTCCTCGCTCTATCTGAAGAGAAGCGCTTTTACCCGAAATCAACCATTAGGAACCTCGTATTAGAAAGGCAAGACCAAGAGCTGCCCCGAAAGAGCCGTGAATTCAAAATCAGCCTCGCCTACCCTTCATGACTTTGCGGCGCTCCATCTCTCTAAAATTTCCAAAATTTTTTGTAATTTAATCCCTTATTCCCGCCTACTGAATGGAGTCATTAAAACGTCCAAATAAAAAACTGGAGCAACAGATTAAACAAAAAATTAAAGGTCAACTTTGCCCTATTCACCGTAAAGAAGCTTCCATCAATATGGAAAGTGAAACAGAACCAGTCCGAGTTGAAGCCTGTTGTCCCTTCTTCAAAAATGATATGGTCCTTATTGGAGAGCGCATGCGAAAGGATTTTATTTACCGGGAAGAAAAAGCCAAAGAACGAATCGAACGAGAAAGACGCAAGGAAAATCGTTCAGAATAAAATCACTACTTTTTTAATCATTCAAATTCGGCTCCTATTAATCCTGAAAACGGACCTAGTCCCTTCCTTCTGATTCACAATTGCATTTACCTTACATTTCAATGCCATTAGGGGGCCAAAAGCAAAGTAGGAACAGTACAAAAACGACAATATAGAAACCTGCGTCTGCTCGCAAATTCATTTCCCACTAGCAGTTTACGCTCAGCAAATAAGAAGAAGCCGCCTCTGACCTAAACGCTCGCGGGGTGCCCGGTGGACGCAGGGTTTTACTGCACTTTCTGGATGGTCCACTGCTAATTTCCATAATTGTCCGCAATGCATCTGATAAATCTCAGCA
>CALPON020000080.1 GCA_943325195.2 Sphingobacterium thalpophilum
AAAATGGAGAATCCTATGTTTTTTACAGAAAATCAGCCCAGTGGATTTAGTCCCCACCAGGAAATGGAGCCCATTGAAAGTGCACGGATTATCATTAACCATGTGATTCACGGCGTGGAACTGGCCAAAAAATACAAATTGCCGGAGCAGGTCATTGACTTTATAAGAACGCATCACGGCACCACTTCAGTACAGTATTTTCTCAATGTTTTTAGGAAGCAGGGACATGATTCACGGATTGCTGAAAGTCAGTTTAGGTATCCGGGTCCAATCCCTTTCAGCAAAGAAACCGCCGTGCTGATGATCGCCGATGGGGTAGAGGCCGCTAGCAGAAGCCTCAAGACCCATGATGCACTGGCAATAAATGATTTAGTGGATAACATTATTGACTATAAAATCGAGAGTAATCAGTTCATCAATTCCGATATAACCTTTAAGGACATTACCACCATCAAAAAAATATTCAAAAAACGGCTGATGAACATCTATCATGCGCGGATTGAATATCCACAGTAGTGCCGTTCTGTGAATAATATTTTTTTATAAAAAAGCCCAAAATCGCTATATTTGTGAGTAGTATGAGGTATTGCCTGCTTTTTCTGTTGCCACTGTTAATTTTCACATCCTGCCGCAATTTCAAATCTAATTTGATGCTGAAGACGCCAAGGGAATTTGTGTATGATGAACTCGTTGATTCGCTGAGTCGGCTCGATTATCGCTTGGCGCAGAATGATGCCTTGCTCTATCGCATATACGCCAATAAGGGACATAAGCTGATTGACCTCACGAACACTAACGCAGCTATTTTTAAGAACGAGGTAGATGTCATTGTGGAAAGTGATGATAGTATTAAAATGCCACTGATTGGCCGGATTAAGATTGCCGGACTCACGGTGAAAGAAGCCGAAAAAGTACTCGAAGAAAAATATTCAGCCTTGTACCTCGATCCCTTCGTTAATATCAAGATTACCAATAAGCGGGTCATTATTTTTCCCGGTAACGGTGGACAGGCGAAGGTCCTCAATCTGACCAATAACAATACAACGGTGCTGGAAGCACTGGCCAACGCCGGCGGCATTCTGGAGGATGGAAAAGCCTTCAAGATTAAGCTCATTCGAAAAAACAAAGACCTTGAAAAACCTGCCCTGGTTTATTTGATGGATTTGAGTACGATTCAAGGCATAAGAGACGGGAATAGCATTGTGCAGGCCGGGGATATTATTTATGTAGAACCTCGTTATCGTCCGGTTTATGTTTTTACTAGGGAGTTAGCGCCGGTGGTGACGCTAATTACCAGTGTACTGATTCTTTTTCAGTTTGCAATTCTGGTATCCCGGTAAGCTATGTATAATGCCCAAGTAGAATCCACTAATAATCAGCTGCGCGACGTTACTGAGAAGTTTAACAGCGGTGTTGATATTGGGGTGCTTGCTTTCCTAATTAATAAAAGCCGCTGGTACCTTCTACTTTTTTTTCTCCTCTCCTTTAGCCTTGCATTTTTGTATCTGCGTTATAGTCAGCCGATCTACGAATCCCGTGCCGTTATCCAGATTAATGATGCCAATCGCGCGGACGACATTCTGCATATTCAAGATGTGACGGATGGCGGCAATTTGCTCGCAGAAGCCATTGAACAAATTAAATCCCGTGTCTTCTTAAAGCGCGTGGTCGAAAAGCTGGATATCGGGGTGAATTATTACGCACAGGGTACTTTCAAAAGCAATGAAATGTATCATTCCTCTCCCTACCTTGTCAAAGTAATCTGCAAAGACCAGGCATTTTTAGGTCAGGAATTTTTTGTCGAACTCAATGAAAAACAAACAGCGGGAGTTATAAAAGTCGGAAAAAAGAAGTGGAATTTCGAACTGAATAACTGGTTGCGAACGCCCTACTTTGATGTCAATGTGTATCTGAATGATAAGCTTTCGGCTTCGGTTATTGCCGAATTACTGGGGGAAGACAACGCCTATTACTTTGTGGTTAGTGATATTGATGCTGTTACTTCAAGGCTTCAGGCGCAGGTGGAACTTAAACTCCTTAGTGAACTGGCAAAGACCGTTCAGATTCGCGTAAAGGATGTTAATGCGGCCAAATCGACGGACATCGTCAATGCGATTACAGAGGAGTACATGAGTTACGATGTGGAGCGTAAGAGCGAAAGCTCACGAAACATCTTAAGCTTTATTGAACTGCAACTCGGCAATGTCTATATTGCTCTGAAAAATACAGAAGGAGATCTTCAGCAATTTAAAAAAGAAAAAAACTTTACAGATAAAGATATCCTGATTAACTCTGAATATGCCAGGAACAGCAACTTGGAGGATGAGATGCTTCGCCTGAAAGTGGAGGAGGATATCATTAATGAAATCCAAAAAAATATTCAGAAAAACAAGAGCATTGATATTTATGAATTGGTGAGTCTGGTATCGGGCACCGAATATGAGAATGTGATCAAGGAAGTAACCCAGAGTATTCAGAAATTGCTTAATGAGCGGGATAATTTACTGTATGAAGTCACCCCGCGTTCAGAAGATGTGCGGCAAGTCAATTATAAACTGGAGAATCAGCGCAGATTACTGATTGAATCGCTGGACGCCGTAAAACTAAAGTATAAAAACAAGTACAAAAGTTTACTGGAAAGGACGAGTGACTTCAAGACGCGCCTGAACAAATCGCCGGAAGATGAGGTCGAGTTCAGCCGCCTCAATAGACTGTATTCGATCAACGAGAAATATTACACCATGCTACTGGAAAAGAAAACGGAATTTTCAATTTCAAAAGCGGGTTATGTTTCTAAAAATATTGTTTTAGAAAAGGCACTGGGTATCGGGGTTCAGGTCTCTCCAAGCAGACTGAATGCGCTACTGGTTGCACTGCTGACATCCCTTCTATTTTCTCTGGGCTTAGTTTTTCTCCGTTATCTTTTTCACGACAAGATTTATTCACTTGCTGATATCACCCGTTACAGTTCGGGCAACGTTTCCCTGCTAGGGATCATCCCAAAATACCCGAACGACATTCCTGTTTCTCAGCTGATTGTCGATAAGAACCCCAAAGCGCTTATTAGTGAAGCATTCCGCGCGGTCAGAACAAATCTTGGATTTATAAATGCCACACCAGGCTCCAAAATTGTATCCATCACCTCCACCATATCCGGTGAAGGCAAAACCTTTGTCGCAATAAATATTGCAGGTGTACTGGCTTTTACCGGCAAGAAAGTGGTGCTTATTGATCTGGATATGCGAAAGCCGAAAATTCATAAAGGCTTCGGCGTTTCGAATACAATCGGGATGAGCACTGTCCTTACTGGAGCAACGCCGATTGAAGCGTGTTTTGTCAATAGCCCCCTTGATAACCTTAAATTTGTGACGGCAGGACCCACTCCCCCTAATCCATCCGAACTGATTCTTAGTCCCCGTCTGGATGAGATCTTGGAGTATCTGAAAAAAGAATTTGATTACATAGTCATTGATAATGCTCCGGTGGGACTCGTAACAGATGGTATCGCAACCATTCAGAAAGCGGACTATCCAATTTATGTATTCAGGGCCGGTTATTCCAAAAAAATGTTTACGCAGATCCTCGATCGCCTGCAAACTGAATCCGGTGTTAAGAATTTATCCGTCGTCCTCAATGACGTAGATGTAAGTCGCAAAATCTATGCCTACAATTATGGCTATGGATACGGTTACGGTTATGGCACAGGGTATTACAGTGATGACGCTCCTAAAAATAAAAAATAGAAATGGAAGTTGTAGAAACAAAATTAAAAGGCGTTGTGGTCTTTAAGCCAAAAGTGTTCGAAGACGCACGTGGGTACTTTTTAGAAAGTTATAACCGCCAGGTGTTCCATGCTGCTGGCGTAGATGCTGAGTTTGTGCAGGATAATCAATCCCTTTCTCAAAAAGGGGTACTGCGTGGATTACATTTTCAAAACCCACCACACGCGCAGGGCAAACTGGTGCGGGTCATTACTGGGGCTGTATTTGATGTGGCTGTAGATATCCGCAAAGATTCGGCTACCTATGGAGAATGGTATGGTGTCGATCTGACGGAAGAAAATAAGTGGATGATGTACATTCCGCCAGGCTTTGCACATGGTTTTCTGACCTTGCGGGACAATACCATCTTTTCCTATAAATGCACAAATTTCTATAATAAAGCATCTGAAGACTGCTTGCTATGGAACGATCCGGCTATCGGTATCAGCTGGAATGCCGACACTCCGCTTCTATCCGATAAAGACTTGCAGGGTAAACTAATGAACGATTTTAAAAGTATGTTTTAATTCAAAAAGTAAAACAGAATAAAAATGGAACTGAATTATCATTACATACTCACGACCATTTTTATCGTTTGTTTCGTTTTTAGTCTCCTTACTAATTATATCCTGCTGAAATTCGCACAAACACTAGGCGTTCGTAATACCGATGAGCAACAAATACGCTGGAGTCCCGATGTAAGGCCATCGGTAGGAGGCATTTCTTTTTATCTGGTTTTCCTGTTTGCATTCATTTTTACAATTATATTACCACACCCTAGCACGGAATTTAATGTGCAGGTTATCGGTATTCTGGTGGCAGCAACCTTGGCCTTTCTGATGGGACTCGCGGACGATGCATTTAATACACAGCCGCTGCTCAAATTTCTGACGCAGATTTTTTGTGGCGTGATTGTTATTTTTTCAGGCCACAGTGTTCAGATCTTCGATAATTTTTTCGTCAATTATTTTGTAACCCTCCTTTGGGTAGTCGGTTTGATGAATTCCATTAATATGATTGATAATATGGATGGGATTTCAGCCACTGTCGCCGCGCAGGCCTGCTTTTTTATGGTGACGGTCAATGTATCACTCTTGCACACGGATAGTTATTCTGCGACCCTGAATCTCGGTGTTCTGGGCGCTCTCTGCGGCTTTCTGGTCTACAACTTCCATCCTGCAAAAATGTTTATGGGCGATACCGGAAGTCAGTTTCTTGGCTTGTTTCTGGCAGTCATGGGAATAGATAATTGTTGGAATAATACCACTTCTCCCTTAGTCAATGGCTTTCCGCTTGCCAACCTGCTTATTGTTGCCCTGGTTTTTTTACTACCCCTGACGGACACGGCCACCGTTGTGATTAACCGCTTATATCAAGGACGCTCACCTTTCGTGGGAGGAAAAGATCATACGACACATTTTCTCTTTTTTAGAGGCATGACGGAAAAACGAATCGCTATTTTTTTCTTTATCAGCGGAGGAATCGCCGTCTTCCTGGCCTATAAACTTGTAATTGCATTTACCTATCCTTTATTCTATGCGGGTATTGTTTACGTTCTGATTATTTTCTCCTCCTTGTATCTGAATACAATTTTTAAAAAAAAGAAGTAGTGTGAAAAGGACCTATAAAGATCTGACACTCTTTCGTAAAATCAGTCAGCCTCTCTTGTTGCTGGTCTTGATGGTTGTTTTATATCTGGTCATCCGGGCCTACCTCCTTCCGCCCAAACCTAACGCAATTGCCTACACGGATGCTAACTTGTCGGTGTTGGATTTGAATATTCCACAAAATCTTCATTTTTGTGGAGAGAAAATACCTTCCAATGATTACGAAATTCGTAAAGATTTGGAAAAAGAATTTTTTAATAATAATTACTGGAAGTCCAACAGTGTGGCTCTCTTTCATAAAGCGCAACGTTGGTTCCCATATATAGAACCCATTTTAAAGGCGAAAGGTATTCCTGATGATTTTAAATATGTTGCCGTTATTGAAAGTCATTTATCAAATGTCCGCAGTTCTGCTGGTGCTGCCGGCTTCTGGCAACTGGTGCCAGGCACCGCAGTGGGATTGGGACTGGAAGTTTCTGAGCAAGTAGATGAGCGCTACGATGTGGAAAAAGCGACTTACGCTGCCTGTGAATTACTGAAAAAGTCTTATGCCATTTTTCATAACTGGACGCTCACAGCTGCTGCGTATAACAGGGGAATTGGCGGCATATTGAAAGCAATGAAACAACAGAAGGGCAGCAATTATTATGATCTGATGCTGAACCGTGAAACCGGAAGTTTTGTGTACCGTGTGCTGGCATACAAAACTTTGTTTTCAAGCCCTGGTCACTTCGGAATCAAAAAAAGAAAATGGAATTATTATCCGCGCATTGACTACCGATCCGTGATAGTTGATTCATCGTTGACGAGTTTGACCGCGCTTGCTACCCATCTGCAAACCAGTCCAGCTGCTATCCGCCAGCACAATCCTTGGTTACTGCATTCTTCCTTGGTAAACCTGTCGGCAAAAAAATATCTAATTAAGGTGCCGCGCAAAGCGGGCGATTATTCCGGCTATCTTAACGACTTAAATCCCACCGGCGTCTCCACTTCTGTTGTTCCTGAAAAGCTGGATTCTCTCAGTGTGAGTTCGGGAAGTGAAGCCCTGCAGACAGGTTCGGTCAACCTGCAGCAAGAGAAAAAATAATTAACGGTAAAGGGTCACAGGTCCTGAAAGTTGTTTCTGTTCTCCGCGTACACTAGTTGCAGTAATTCGCCAAGTATAGGTGTCACTCATGCAATCTGCATCCTCAAATCGTCCGTCCCAGCCTTCTTTGGCATCCTTGCAATAAAAGACACGCGCACCCCAACGGTTATAAATACTCATTTCAAAGAGACTCACACCGCGCGTAATGGCCATGAATTTTTCATTGACGTGGTCGCCATTGGGCGTAAAAACTTCTGGGACATAAATGGCAAAGTCGGATTGAACTTCTACCATCTTCACCAGCGTGTCTTCACAGCCCCATTTGTTGGATGTGACCATTGCAACAGCATATTTACCGGCATCATTAAAAATATGATTCACCGTTTGGCCTTTGTAGACTTCTGCAAGACCCAGTGGGAGTGGACTAGCGAAGTACCAAGTTGTTTGTGTTAAATTATCGCCTTCACTTTTACTGGTAAAAATAGCCTCGTCAAGATTTTCAATCGGCCGCGATGGTATCAATTCAAATTTTGACTTAGGCGCGGGAAGAGCCGAAACAGTAAAGGAGCGCGTGTTTCGACAAGTGGTGAGAGAATCGTAAAGTGACGCCGTTATTTTATAGCTTCCAGGTTCTTCCAGGCATTTAAAAAATTTCTGAGGATAGACCGTTTTATTAAGCTCCCATACTGCACTCATATGCGGGTTGCTGTTTGGCAGAAAACGATATTCCTGGCAGAAAGGAACGCAACCCTCGCTTAGGCCAGATAAGGCGCCCTCTGGCAATGGAAACACTTGCAGAAAAACAGTTTTCCCACTTTTGCAACCATTATCATCAATCGCCACCACGGTATAGTTGCCTTGAAATTTTAAATTGCTAGCGGTGAAGTTGGCGACCTGACCTTCTGCAAACAAATCTTCTGGACCATACCATTTGTAGTATACCGCTCCTCCGCCTTCCAATCGAATGTTAGTTCCGAGACAGATCGTTGTGCCTGGATAAACACTAAGGCTCGCTATCGGCAGAGGCATCGTGGCCACCGTCACTACTGCTGCACTTGTGCAGCCGTTGACCGCTTTTCCGATTAGGGTATATGCGCCCGTCTGCAAGGGGGTGACCATAGAGATGGTGGGTGTGTTTTGCACGGACTGGAATAAATCGGGGCCAGACCACTGATAGGTATTAGCCCCATTGGCCGTTAGAATTGCCGGCTGGTTGAGACAAACAGTAGCGCCATTGGCAGAGACGTTCGGGTTTTGAAGAACAGTGACAGTAGTGGTAGCGGACTGTATACAATTATTGGCATCCGTAACCGTAACCGTATAAGCGCCATTTTGCAGAAGGCTGGCAGGTGTGCGGGTAGGGTTTTGTTTCACACTGCTGAAAAAAGGACCCTGCCAGCTATAACTCACAACGGTACCGGCAGTCTGACAAAAAAGTTGGACGGTCTTGGTCTCACAAATATTGCCGTTGGTCGAAGCAAGGACAATGGGCAGTGGCCATACGGTCAAGGAATAGCTGGCATTGGCTATGCAGGGTCCCGTTGTTGCCTGCAAATTATAAATACCCCCTCCTGAAAAAGGAATTTGCCAAAGTGTTGGTGTTTGTACCGCGCTGTTAAAGGCATTCGGTCCGGTCCACAAATAACTATTACCCCCGGTCCCATTTAAAATTACGTCAGCACCGGTACATAAGGGTCCATTGCTACTGATCATGGCCACTGGCATTTGAGTAATAGTGACCTGCGCAACGGCCGCATTAGTGCAGCCTTCCGCACTGGTTACTTTGACCGTATAGTTGCCCGAGAGTGCAGAGGACAGGTTGCCAAATATTGGATTCTGTTGCGCAGAGTAAAAGCCAGGACCCGTCCAACTAAATAGGACTGCACTTGAATTTGCAAAAAGGTTCACACTACTGGTAGAACAAACGGTGCTGCCAATGGCAGTGACCGGCGGTGGCGGGTAAATTGTAAAATTGGCAGAACTCAAAGCAGTACAGGTATTTGCAGCTGTTACTGTCACGTTATAGATGCCGCTCTGATTGGAAACAGGACTGCTAAGGGAATTGATTTGATTGGTGGAATTGAAACCAAGCGGCCCTGTCCATTTATAACTGATGCCTCCGCTAGCAGAAAAATTGAGTGGAAGCCCAGTACAAACTGGATTATTACTACTGATGATCGGAACAGGGATTGGCAACATCTGAATCTGACCTGCGGCATTCCCTGTGCAGCCATTCGCTGTACCCGATACATTGTAAAACGTTGTCACATTAGGGTTTGCAGTAAAAGTAGATCCCGTATAACTGGCGTTATTGTTCCAAGTGTAGGTACTTGCCCCGCCGGCCGTTAGTGTTCCTGTTTTTCCCGGACAGATACTGGTGTTCACAATGCTCACATTGGGTAAGTTCAAATAGGTGATTGACACTGTCTGGGTTGACTGGCAATTGTTTGCATCGCTGCTGACGACCGTATAGGTGCTGGGTCCTGCATTGTTTTCCGTGACTAGATTCAGACTGCTTGAGGCGCCGTTCACCCATTGATAGGTGTATCCGGGTGTGCCGCCGGAATTTAAGGCGGTTAAACTGGCGGTACTTCCGATGCAAGAGGTTGCTGAACTGGCGGTAATCGTCAAGGTATGCGCGGGTACCGCCGCAATCTGAAAGGTATTGGTTTGCTGGCAGAAGGTGACCTGATCCTGAACCGTAATACTGTGAATGCCAGCTATCAATCCTCCAGCAGAAGGTGTGTTGATCGTTAGGTTCGCATTCGTCCAAGTGTAGCTGGTATTGGCACTGCCGCCAGCTACTACTATGCTAGCGGTTCCTGTCTGCGCGCCGGGACACTGCACAGAGGGCGAAGAAACAACCGTTGTTGTAAGTGGTGAATTGGAAATAAGATTTATAATGTTGGTGTAATAACACAAGTTGTTATTATAACTGACAACATTGGTATAGCTGCCCGGAAAGAGCCCCGTGGCGATACTTGTTGTTTGTAGGCTTGGAAGCCAGCTATACGCGACTGGTCCAGGCACATTAGTCGCCTGAACCGTTGCAGAGCCTAATGCAGCGCAACTCACTGTAGAGGTGTTTACCAAAACGCTGGGCACAACCAGGGTATAACTGGTAGAGGCGATGCAGCCATCCCCATAAAAGGCAAGTGCATAGTAATTCCCGCTTTTTGTGAAAAAAGCGGTTGTGCTGTTAGTGCTCACACTGAATGGTGGCGGAGACCAGACGACATTTGTGGGCGTGCCACTGGACCCCACGTAACTGAAACTTAAAGTTGATAGACTATTTGTGCAGCCATTTGAGGGATAAAGAGTCGGCACCGTATTCGTCACAGCACAGGTTACATTGGAGGCCAGCGTTGCACCGGAACAACTAGTTAGGACGGCCTGGAAACAAGTGGTGGCTGAGACAGAAGGGACAACATAAGTGGCCGTTGTCGCCCCGGGAATATTGTTCCAGGGACCAAAACTGGAAGCCGATGCCTGCCATTGTATATTACCCGTATAAGCGGTCGTGGAGAGCGTCGCACTGTTATAGACACACAATACAGAAGGACTCACGCTTGCAATTCCCGGCACGGGTGGTCCCGTTCCAACATTTATAAAAATGACACTTACCGCTCCCCAGCAACCGGTCGCACCTCCTGTTGCAACACATGTGTAAGAGGTCGGCGAACTAATATTGGCAATGGGATTCGCAATGCTGGGGTTGTTCAATCCTGTCGTCGGAAACCAAGCATAAATTACCGGAGAGGTCCCACAGGTATTACTTAGAGAGGCTTGAAGCTGAACAGGAGCGGGGGGACAAATCAGATTGGGAAAGGCGGACAGATTCAGAACCGGGGTGACAGAAACACCAGCGGTGGCAAACGTATAACTTGTCGACCAGCCACTGCTGGTCGAACTGCCATTGTTTCTTTCACGCATCCTGAATTTATAAACGGTGCCTGGACACAAATTGGCGATGCTAATCGTTTGTGTGGCATAGGTGTAGGGCGTGGAAACAAAGGTTTGCGGACTGGACGTGTAGGTATTTGCTACAGCGCCTGAAAAATTACTGTTAAAGCAGGCGAACTCTACGTCAATCACATTGGGGCAGTTGAGCCAGGAAGAAGTATTGCCAACAGATATAATGAAACTCGTGCCAACAATTGTTTGTGTGGCTATATAAGGCGTATTTAAAGGTGAACATGCTCTTACTTCCTGATAAAAGGAACTGAATAACAGCACGAGCATTAAATAAAGGCGCGGTGTAAGACTCGTTCTCATAGTTCAGAATAAAAACACAATTGTTACTTCAAGATAAGTCTAATTTACAAATCGGCTATTTTTCTTAATTGTCAATAGGTCCTTTTCACTCATTTGAAGTACCACTTTACTCAAATGCTTTTTATTTTACGAGAATTGAGGGTGAATTGACGGCACCAATTCAGTTTTTCCTTTAAATTTACCTTTCATCTGATTATGAAATTCCTTCGCCTCATCGTGCTTTTTTTATTCGGTTCTTTATGCGCCAAGAGTCAGGGCTTTATTGCGAATGAGGGACAACTCTATGATCAGTACAACAGACCCGTTGAAGATGTTCTTTTTATTAATCAGGTTTCATCTAATTGCCACCTACAGCTGCGTCAAAATGGCTATTCTTACGAAACCTTTGAAACAATTACTACTGCAACAAATTCGATAAAAAATAAAATTGAAATTTTTCAAAACACCCGGCAAGCGTTTTTGGTGAACCGAATCGACATCGATTTTCTTAACAGCAATGCTGCCTGCCGAGTCACAGCAAAAAAAGCACTCTATCGTCAAACCCATTACCTTAACACCAGAGAAATCACCACCACCGCCTATGACGAAGTGCTTTATGAAGATCTTTATCCTGGAATCGATTTGCAGTTCCTTCGGTCCCCTTCCGCTTCCTCCTCTTTTAAATACAACATCATTGTGCACCCGGGAGCAGACGCCAAGCAAATCAAATTTAAAATTAATGGCACACATCCTGAGTTGATAAGTAATGCTTTAAAATTTAAATGTGGTCAATCAGAGTTCACTGAAAAAATTCCTCTCAGTTTTTATGCGGAAAATAATCAGGCCGCTGCTTTTTTCTTTTCACTTGCGGCCGATACAATTGGCTTTACGGGAACATATGATGCAATGAAAACACTGATTATTGATCCCGTATCCAATCTTGTCTGGTCTACCTACCACGGAGGAGCGGCTGTAGATGTGTGCATGGCCATGGGCATCGATGGGCAAGACAATCTGTATACAACGGGATACACGTCCTCCTCTGCCAACATTGCTACCACTGGCGCCTATCAGTCCCAGGCTAGCGGTAGTCTGGATATTTTTCTAACCAAGTCATCTTCGGGCGGACAAAAAATCTGGTCTACCTATTTTGGCAGTGCCGCTGTGGAAATCGCCTATGCCCTACATGTGAAGCAGGACGGGACAACCTATATTGCGGGGGCGACTAACAGCACCGTGGGCCTCGCAACCAGCGCAGCGCATCAAACGCTGTATGGTGGGGGAGTCAATGATATTGTTATCGCCGCCTTTAATAGTGCGGGACAACGAATCTGGGCCAGTTATTACGGAGGTAATGGGCATGATATTGCGGAAGCGGTGACGTGTGATAAGAGTGGAAATGTAATTTTTAGCGGGCACACGGAGAGCACGGGTAACATCGCCTCCGCGGGCGCGTATCAGACGGTCTATAATTTTAACTACGATGTCTGCCTTGTGAAATTTTCCGCAACAGGCCAGCGGATTTGGGGCACCTATTATGGCGACTCTGGTACGGATGAAGCCTATGGTATTTGTACGGACGCACAACGCAAAATTTACATCACAGGTGGCACAACTAGTATTTCTGATATCACGACGGCGGGCGCTCATCAACAATCGCCTGGCGGCGCTAGCGATGCATTTCTTGCCCGTTTCGATTCTACAGGTACTTCGCTGGAATGGGCTACCTATCTGGGGGGCATTAATGATGACGCTGGCAGAGCACTGGCAGTAAGTAATGGAACGATTTTTATTGGGGGCAATACCAGCAGTACAAATAATATCGCAAGTCCCCTGGCGCAGCAAAGTAGTCCCTACAGTTTTGATGAAACCTTTCTCGGTGCTTTTTCTTCAACTGGCAATCGTCTCTGGTGCACCTATTTTGGGGGGGAGGATACAGAGTACATTTTCGGATTAATTGTTGATTCTGATGCGAAGCTCTTGATTTGCGGTGCCAGCAGCAGTACAATGAACATTAGCACGCCTGGCGCCTGGCAAGCCTCCTTGGCCAGCATCGGTTCCTATGATGCGTTCTTCGCCGCCTACAGTTTCAATGGTATCCGCCAGTTCAGCAGTTATTATGGGGGAGAGGGAAATGATCAGGCCAGGGGGATTGCGCGCGATCTTCTGGGTCGAATTTATATTGCGGGTGAAACCACAAGTACCACTGGCATTGCCACAACGGGAGCCTTCCAGCCGCAAAATAACGGTAATGGAGACGCCTTCCTGGCAAAATTTTGTGTGCCATTTAAAGCTCCGATTTTTCCAGTAAAATCAGCCACCTATTGCCCTGGCTCCATTACCTTCAGCTCCGCACCGGGCTACAGTAATTATTTGTGGAGTAACGGTCTTAAAATT
>CALPON020000081.1 GCA_943325195.2 Sphingobacterium thalpophilum
AGTAAAATCGGTACTGGACAAGCGAAGCCGAACGGACAGATGGAAATACCAGCCGGCACAGAAAAGGAATTTCTAGCGCCACTTTCTATCCGGAAGATTCCCATGCTGGGACAAAAGAGTTTTGATATACTCAGCACTAAAGGCATCACCCTCATTCAGCACATTCAAGCCATGAAGCCCGAGGGCATGGTCAAATTACTTGGCGATGGCGGCTACAGTCTCTGGCGCAAAGCCAATGGTCTCTGCGATGCAGAGGTGGAGTCTTGGGGAGAACGAAAATCCCTAAGCACCGAAAGCACCTTTGAAAGTGATACAGCAGACGCCGAACATTTGCGACGACTCCTTCTGAACATGAATGAAAAATTGTGTTATCAGTTACGAAGCGAAAGTTTTACTACGGGCTGTGTAGCAGTGAAGATAAGGTATTCAGACTTTGAAACCGTTTCCATGCAGAGCACGGTGACCGCCACTTCTGTGGATGATGTACTGTTTAATAAGGTGACGCAACTTTTTGAAAAACTGAGACGTCCCGACAGAGCCATCCGTCTTATCGGCATTCGTTTCAGTCATTTACAGCACGGACATTTGCAGGCCGATTTGTTTGATAGGACCGAAGAACAAGTTCAACTCAATACCACGCTTGATAAACTTAAAGATAAATTTGGTGAAGATGTGATTATGCGGGCGGGTTCCATTGACTTGCACAAGCGCGACACCAATCCCTTTAAAACTTAGCTTACAAAGCTTTCAGACTAAGGTCGAGACTGCTCACATGATGCGTGAGTGCCCCTACCGAAATAAAATCGACACCACAACGCGCATAAGCAGCGATGGTGCGTTCGTTTATTCCGCCAGATGATTCCACCTCAAAACGGCCCCCAATCAGTTTAACCGCCTTACGCGTATCACTGATCGAATAATTATCTAGCATGATCCGATTGACTTTACCGAGTGCGAGTACGTTTCGGACTTCAGCGAGGCTGCGTGTTTCCACTTCAATGGCCAGTTTTTTCTTTTTCTTTTTGAGGTAGGCATTTGCTGCGCTGATGGCCTTTTCAATACCACCCGCAAAATCCACATGATTATCCTTTATCAGAATCATGTCATATAGACCATAGCGGTGATTGGCGCCACCACCAATAACCACGGCCCATTTCTCAAAAAAACGAAATCCCGGTGTCGTCTTCCTAGTATCTATCACCCTTGCAGAAGTGCCTTTACAGAGATCCTGCAAAAATTTTGTTTTGGTCGCAATGCCACTCATCCGTTGCATGACATTCAACACAAGACGTTCGGCGGTAAGAAGCACCTGTACTTTACCTTCCACTACAAAAACCACATCGCCCGGTTTAACGTTGGCGCCGTCACGAATACCTATTTTCATGCGGACAGAAGGATCGATGATGCGAAAAATCTGTCTTGCTGCTTCGACGCCAGCAATGACGCCTTTATCTTTCACGAGCAGACGCATTTTCCCTCTCGCTTCGGAGGGAATCGTAGACAGCGAAGTGTGATCACCATCACCCACATCCTCGCTGATAGCGGACTGGATGAAGGATTTCAGGTCGAAATGTTTTTTGTGTTTACTGACAAAATCAGTCATTGTCTGCTTCTATGCGGAATTGTGAAACCAAAGCCTGACGAATCAGAATTGAAACTCTGAATCGACCATTGCTGGTTTCCAGCGTGCCGGTGATGTATTGAGAACTATTATTAATTGAGCTCTTATGAGAAGCCGTAAAAGAACGGACGGGGTGTTTCTCAAAAAAATAACGCAGGTTAGCTTCCGCCTGAGGACGACTGAGTAGGTCCTCCTGGGTAATAATTTTAATAGATACCTTTTCATCAAAATACTTTACCAGTTCAGAAGCCTTGCCCATTTTAATGGCATTCACAATTTCATCCACTGGCTCACCCGGGACGAAAGAAGTGAAAAAAAAGACAATGGCTAGAAGCAATTTCATGATTAATACAAAGTTAATTAATTTTTGCATATTAGCATATGAAGATTATCCTTCTCCAGATTGACAAAACGCAGGACAGCTATATTGCTGAAGGCATTGACATTTATACAAAACGGCTCAAAAACTACCTACACTTTGAAACTCGGACAATTAATGTGCCAAAACAGGTCCGCCAAAAATCGCAGGCCGAGCAGAAAACGGAAGAAGCGCGGCTGATTATGATGGAACTAGAGAACGAGGATCAGTTGGTTTTACTGGATGAGCGTGGGACGGAGTTTAGCTCGTCAGAGTTTTCTAAATACCTAGCGCAGAAACAAAATGCCAGTACGAAGCGTTTGTTTTTTTTGATTGGCGGGCCTTTTGGCTTCTCGGAGAGTACTTACAAGCGGGCCAACGGAAAAATTTCCTTATCGCGCATGACGTTTTCGCATCAGATGATTCGTCTGTTTTTTGTGGAGCAACTCTATCGGGGCTATACAATTTTAAAGGGAGAAAAATATCATCACGAGTAGCGTTAAAAAACGCGAAACTTAATCGAAAAACATCCAGCTGATACCGAGACGTATGGCGGCATTGGGCTGGAAGTAGCCTGGCTGCAGGAAATAGTCATATGCTAGGATATTCGCTAGCAAATTTTCTGCCTTTACAAAAAAGCTCACGGGGCGAATTCTGCCGCTCAGGTAAACGTCCACATACGGAAAAGTACTAGTGCGGACCGCAGACTGTAAATAAAACGCCTGCGTGGCCGGCATGTAGGCATATGGAAGAAAGCCTTGGTACAACTGCACTTGTGCACCAACATTTAATTGCAATTTATTTTTGGAAAGATTGCCCGCGTAAAAAATACGTGCTGTCGTGACCTGTCCAGGAAAACGAAGTGCCGAAGCAGCAGAACTATATTGAAACCGATGTTCAGCGAACAAACCCAGGTGGCGAAATATGACCTTCGCTAGACTGAGACTGAGGGCGGTATTCCTCGCTGTGCCCTGCAGCTGCTGGGGCAAGGCCTGTTCATTGAAGTACAGCAAATGGTGAATGTTCTGTTGCAGCACCTTCAGACCACAGAATCCCCTGAATTGAAAAGCGAGTTCGAGCTCTGTTTTTTGCTGCTGTGCAAAAGCCTCCTGCCATTGAAAATGATTGGACTGCCACTTGAGAAATTGCTGATCCGGTCTCCGGTTTTCAAAGCCACCTGCGAGAGAAAGTGCTGTGCCTTTTTTTACATTGATCTGCCAGTCTGCCACTCCCTGCCATGCCAAGTCCCCCGCATTGTATCCATTAAAAACCGACCAAGCAGTTCCCTGCAAGCTCAGTCGCTGCAGAGAATCTTTTAGACGTGGGTGAAGATACCCCATCCCCTTGACTATATTATTAATGATTAAATCATCGCTTATCTGCCACACTTGTGAAACTTCATTGCGATAGCCAAGTTCCAGACCGCGTCCTTTCTTCCGATCTTTCAGAAGGTAGCTGATTCCATTCCTGAATTGCCGCACGTGTGCGGAATCCATTGTATACAGTGAATCTCTGTACCGATTGTTATAAAATCCATCCGTTGCAATCCCTCTGTCCTGATAGCGAAAGGACTGGTCTTCAAAGCTGAATTGCAGACTTAACAGATGGTCTGTATTGCGCAGTGTATCCTTTTCCCGCTGCAGTCGCAGGTAGGGCTGAAATTCGACCCGTGTTTGCCGGTTATTCCGATTAGCTGCGCTCAGCCGCACGGCCAGTAAACTTTTCGTCTGCAAAGCAGTCTTGGAATTGAGAAATGTATCGCGAATACCTCCATTTTCAGAAGCATATACGCCATTATGAAGCACATAAAAATAATATCCGGCGCGGTGTCTACTTCCTTCAAAATTAGAACTAAGATACAGGTTGGTAATGCGACTCTGCTGACGTTTATAGAAACCCCCTGATGTATATTGATTGAGGCGCAGGGTGATGTTCATCTTTTCAGCCGGTGTATGACTAAAAAGCAAACGGAACATTTGCAACTTCCCAGTACCCGCAATGCCTGTGAGTTCTGCAAAAGGACCTGTTGTGCGGTAGTAACGAACATCAGAAACATGGATGCGGTCACTATTAAAAAAAGGACGATAAAAAATAAAGCCTGGCTCTTGACTTTTTCTTTGAAAAAGGTAAGGCGCGGAAGGCAGTCCGGTGTTACCTCCGAAATTTCGCACAGAATAAAAAGCAACCTTATTGACAGTCGTATCGGGATAGGTGTTCCTGTACTCCTCGGAAACCGGGTCGACAGAAGATTTCGAGCGCAGGTAGTCTTCTCGGACAGAAAAATAAGTCTGCGCGATCGTATTCGAATGCCAGAAAAGAGAAGACAGGAAAACACCCGTCTGAATGATCTTGAGGTATGTCGTTTTTTTACAAATCATTCAGACACGTTTCATCAGAATTTACCAAAGAAATGCTCCTCTACATCAAATGTTGACTTCAGACCAACCTGATTAAAATCGCCTTTAATCCAGTTGTCAGCAACCTCTCTGCCTTTGGCTTTCAACTGCAGTAAAAAATCCCAACTGGTGTTCATTTTGCTACTTTGACTGAGTTCGCTGAGTGCTTCGTAACCACTGATGGTATGGACGAAGATTTCACGATTTTCCTTGCCATCTGAGGTGAGCACACCATTGCGAATAAGTTGGTTGCGATAGTGAATGAGTTTCATTTCGTTAATGAGACTGCTATTAAAAGAGATTTCGTTCACACGATCCGCGATGTCACGTGCAGTGGTTGGAACGGAATGAATATTAATGCTGTTGATTTTTACCAGCAAAATATCGTGCACATCGGTGTTGGTGATGAGGGGACTAATCGGTGGATTCCCCATGTATCCGCCATCCCAGTAATATTCTCCATCAATCTGCACGGCCTGAAAAAGAAAGGGCAGGCAGGCGGAAGCCAGCACGGCATCGACGGTGATTTCTGGATTCGTAAAAATTTTTGCGCGATTAGTTTTCACATTGGTCGCACAGATAAATAACTTCTTTTTATTGTAAAGATGTAGGTCTTCAAAATCAATCAGGTCGTTCAGAATATCGCGAAGCGGATTGTAATTAAAGGGATTAAAATTATACGGAGACAAAAATTGTGTCATCGCATTAAACATCATATAACCAGCACTATTGAGCAAATCACCATTGCTGTATGTTTTGTCGAATAAACCTGGTTTGAACAAAAAAGTCCCACTTTGAGCAATCCGCCGCCACAACTGTTCCATGAGTTCTTTTGCCTTGGCAGGTCCACCCAAGTGCAAGCCATAAGCACAAGTCACGGCATTCACAGCGCCTGCACTGGTGCCACACATGCCCTCTGCAATAAGATCGTCTTCTTCGAGCAATCTGTCCAGCACGCCCCATGTAAAAGCGCCGTGCGAACCACCTCCCTGAAGTGCAATTCCAACATGTTTTTTCTTACTCATTCTTTTTTTTTAGTAGCTCCGAGTATTTTTAAAATTAAGGGACAAGTATTCGTCACTACAATTCATTTAATCCCTGCACCGCGGGTGCATAATTTGGACGGATTTGCAGGCACATTTTATAATCCGCCCGAGCGCTGTTTTTATCGTTTAGAAGGGAATAAGTGTAACCGCGTGCGAAGTAGGCTTCCAGATAATCTGCGCGGAGCTCAATTGCTTTTGCAAAGTATCCCAGTGCTTTCTCGGGATTCTTTTTAATTTCAAGCTGCAGTGCTCCTATATTGTAAAGACACTTGTCGCAAGATGGATCTTTCTTCAGCAAGGCTTCATATTCGGAAAGCGCCTGATCGGTTTTACCCAGGTCCTGCAAAAACCTGGCACGTCCGTAAAGCGCATCTTTTCGCGTTGGTTCGAGGCGGATTGCGTTTTCATAATACTGCATGGCCAGAGGATTGCGTCGTGCTGCATAAATCACGCCCAAATCGTAATGGGCATTGGACATGCGAGCATCCTGCTCAATAGCGGTTTCCAGACTGCTGACAGCGCGGCTGGTGTCACCACTTTCGCGATAAATAGAGCCTTTGATATAATAGCCTTTGGCAATATTTTCATTAATCCGCAATGCTTTGTTAACAAACTCAATACCTTCCTGATAGCGCTGCACGAGATAATACAATTCCGCCAGCTTCAGCAGGGCTTCGGTGTCTTCCGGAAACTTCCGGGTGACGGTTTCCAGCAATTCTTTAGAAAGTCGTGTACTGTTTTCAGCAAAGTAAATATCAGCCAGAGTTAGGTAATTACGGGCCGTACTGCTGTCCATTCGGATCGCCCGTTTGGCATCATTGATGGCTTCTGGAAATTGCCGAAGAGACAAGTAAATCCGCGCGCGCTCATTGTACAGAGAATCATTCCTTACATCCTTCAGCAAGGCTGCATTCACAGCTTTCAGTTCCGGAGAATTTAACTTAATACTTAAACTATCGGCATGTAGGTTTGCGATTTCAGCTTGCTGCTCCTCTCCTTTGCGGTTGCATGCGCAGAATGCCAGCAGAAGAACTAAAAAATAATAAATCGGTCTATTAAAGATCATTGGCATTGGCGATGAGTTCAGCGACATCGAGCACTTTTGTTTTGGACTCGGCGTTAAAATGTTTCACGCCATCCGTCATCATCGTATTACAAAAAGGACAGCCCACTGCAATCACATCTGGCTGATGTTCCAGGGCTTCGCGGGTACGTTCGTTATTCACTTCTTTTTCCCCATGTTCAGATGGTTTATAGGAGGGCTCAGATTCCTTAAACATCTGGGCACCACCTGCGCCACAACAGAGACCCTTGGCGCGGCTGCGTTTCATCTCTACAAGTTCAGCATCCAGTTTACGAATCACTTCGCGAGGAGCTTCATAAACGCCATTCCCTCGGCCCAGATAGCAAGGGTCGTGAAAGACAATTTTTTTACCTTGATAGTTTCCACCCTGTACCTTCAATTTGCCCTGATCAATCAGTTCCTGCACTAGCTGGGTATGGTGAATGACTTCGAACTTTCCACCCAGATCAGGATATTCATTTTTGATAGTATTAAAACAATGCGGACAACCGGTAACAATTTTTTTTATGTTGTAGCCGTTCAGTGTCGTGATGTTCTGCATGGCCTGCATTTGAAAAAGGAATTCATTTCCCGCGCGCTTGGCAGGATCGCCGGTGCAGGACTCTTCCATTCCCAACACAGCGAATTTAATTTCGCAGTGATTCAGAATGCGTACAATGGCTTTTGTGATTTTTTTCGCGCGATCATCAAAACTACCTGAGCAACCTACCCAGAAAAGAATGTCAGGACTGTCTCCAGCGGCAATCATTTCAGACATCAGCGGCACTTTAAGAGGCGTAGTATTCATACGTTTTATTAAAATAATTAGAAATGATTAGCTGTTTATCCAATTCGCTCTTTCTGAAGGAGAGAACTGCCATGGTGCACCGTTGTTTTCAATGTTGCTGAACATACCATTTAACTCTGATGGTGCTTGACTTTGTTCCATTACCAGAAAGCGTCGCATGTCCACAATAATAGCGAGCGGATCAATGTTAACGGGACACTCCTGCACGCAGGCATTACAGGAGTTGCAGGCCCAGAGTTCTTCTGAAGTGATATAATCTCCCAACAGGCTCTTACCGTCGTCCACAAATACACCTTTATTCTCATCCATGTTGCGACCCACTTCTTCCATGCGGTCGCGCGTGTCCATCATGATTTTTCTCGGGGACAGTTTTTTTCCCGTCATATTTTGTGGACAGGCGGACGTGCAGCGTCCACATTCTGTGCAGGTATATGCATCCAGCAAATTTTTCCAGGAGAGGTCCATCACATCTTTTACGCCAAAACGAACGGGAACAGCAGGATCAGTAACCGCTTGATAGGAAGGGTCAAAATTTGGAGCAACTACATCCGTCACCGATGCGGGAGAATTAAACCAACCTTTTTCTTTCAGGTTGGAAAAAAACGTATTTGGAAAAGCAAGCAGAATGTGCAGATGTTTGGAATAAGGCAAATAATTTAAAAAAGCAAAGATGCCGATAATGTGCAGCCACCAGCAGACACGTTCTATTCCAATAAGGCTGCCGTCAGAAAGTCCTGACAAGCTGTCCACGAAAAAAGAAGATACGGGAAAACTACCAGCGTGATGATAATGTGGGTGATTACGTAACTGTAAATTTTGGTCCGCGGCATTCATCAACATGAGTGCGCTCATTAAAATCATTTCAGCAATCAAAATGGTATTCGCATCGAGACGCGGCCAGCCATCCAATTCTGAATTAAGAAAACGTTTTACTTTTGCGACGTTGCGGCGCAACCAGAATCCCACCACTCCAATAAACACACCCAAAGCCAGTAACTCAAAAAATCCAATCAGTACATCATATACTGCACCTGCTCCCGCGAAGGCGCGGTGTGTATTAAAAATACCATCGACAAACATCTCAAGAATTTCGACGTTGATAAGCACAAAACCGACATATACTAAAATATGGAGAAAGGCGCTAATAGGGCGGCTGACCATCTTTCCCTGCCCCACTGCCACGCGCAGCATGGTTTTCCATCTCTGCGGCTGATTGTCGGCAATCAAAACATCATGGCCGATAAAAATGTTACGTCGGATTTTTTTCGCATTCCGCACAAAAAACCAGACTGAAAAAATAAAAAGCGCACAAAAAATAACAGAGCTGATCATACAAAATGAAATACGTTATTACTTACTTTTTCTACCAAAAATTGAAAAATGCACATAGCGTTTCGGATTTTCCTTGAGGTCCTTCAATAGTTTGTCTAGACCTTCCGAAGACCTGTTGAGACTGTTGTAAAGCGAATCGTTTTTTATGAGTTTTCCCATGGTGCCCTGACCGGCATTAATTTTACCTACCAGCTGATTTAATTCGCGCAGGGTATTATCCGCATTGCTGACCGCACTGCGCAGTTGAGATTTGGCCAGGCTATCCGACAGATTACTAAAATTAGTGAGGATGTTATTTATTTTCTGCTCGCTCTTATTTAAATTAGAAGTGATGCCACTCAGGTTACTAAAGATGGTTGACATTTTAGGCTTTTCACTTGCAATGAGATCATCCATTTTATAAGCCGTTTGTTCAATGGTCAGAATAGCACGACGTACACTTTCGAAAGACTGTTCAATGTTGCTCCGGGTGCGCGTATTGAGCACAAGGGAAACCACGGTCATTACACTATCAATACTGCTGATGAGGCTTTCGGCTTTTACTTGAAGTGGCCCTAGTTGCCGATTAAAAGATTCCTTGAGTCCCTGTTCAATCTCTGATTGCAAGGTGTCGCCATTTTTTAAAAATTCTTTTTCCGCGCTGAACATGACTTCCACCACTTTGGAGCCGAGCAGATCTGTACTCGCAATTTTTGCAATTGAGTTTTTAGGAATGGACACATCTTCGGTGACCAAAAATTTTACAAGCACTTGATTCCGCCCCCCTTTGTTGATCAGGGAAATGGAACGCACTTGACCGATCTTGTAGCCATTGATCTGTAGTGGGTTTGCAGGAATCAGATTGTCAATCTTGGGATAGACGGCATAGACGTAAAAATGATCAGAAAAAAAGCCTGAACCTTTGAGAAAACTGATGCCCCAGATAAATGCAGCAACTGCACTGACCACCACAATTCCTATCTTGAATTCTTTAGTTACCTTCACAAATTAATTAATGATTTCACTGCCTAAATATAGGAATTTTAATTGGTTCATTGGGGGGCAAAATGGGGCTTAAACTTAGCAATGACGCACTGGAACGCCTAAGTCCTGCCGACTTTAAAACCGCTGAAAAGCAGGATATTGTCCTGGTTTTGGACAATATTCGAAGTCTTCATAATGTGGGTTCAGTATTTAGAAGTTCAGACGCTTTTCGTATCAAAGCTCTGTATCTCTGCGGTTTAACAGGGACACCTCCCCATAAAGAAATTGAAAAAACTGCACTTGGAGCCACACAGACCGTTAGCTGGCGCCAATTCTCCACCACGCTGGCAGCCGTTGATTCGCTAAAACAAGAAGGTTATGCGGTGTATGCCATCGAACAGGTCGAGGGTAGTACCTTGTTGCAGCATTTCAATAAGCGGGATGGCAAAATAGCCCTGGTTTTTGGAAATGAAGTATATGGTGTAGAGCAGGAAGTCATTGATCAATGTGTAGGTGCAATTGAAATTCCCCAATACGGAACCAAACATTCACTCAACATTGCGGTTAGTGCCGGCATTGTGCTCTGGGAACTGGCGGGCCGCTAAAGTCCCGACCGGTTCATTAAGGCATTCTGCACACGGATACTTTCTTCATGAAGCAATTGACAGATGCGTTCAATGTGTTGACGTGAAAGTCCCAATTTATCAGCCCACTGACCGCGTGTTCGCAGAATCTCCTGCCAGCGTTCCAGCTGAAAAATAGTCATGTTTTGTTCCTTTTTATACGCGCCAATTTCTTCTATCACCTGAATGCGTTTTTTGAGGACATTTAATAATTCTTCATCAACTTCATCTATGATCCTCCGCAGTTCCGTCAGTCGTCCGCTTTCACCCGCTTCCCCACCTGGTTTTCTTTGCACCAACTGTGAAAGAACTATGGCCAGAGCCTCGGGCGTCAGCTGTTGTTGTGCGTCACTTAGCGCCTGGTCTGGAGAATAATGTGACTCAATCATAAGGCCGTTCATGCCCAGATCCAATGCTTTTTGTGCAATGGGTTGAATGAGTTCGCGGGTACCGCCGATATGGCTGGGATCGCAGATAATTGGCAAATCCGGAAAAAGAGTTCTTAATTCAATTGGCACCTGCCACATGGGTTTGTTACGGTACTTGCTTTTTCCATCGCGGTAACTATCGGGATGGAAACCGCGGTGAATGGCTGCAATATCGCGGATGCCCGCATTATAAATGCGTTCAATAGCACCAATCCATAACTGCAGGTCCGCATGAATTGGATTTTTAACCATCACGGGAATCTGCAAGCCGCGCAACACGTCAGCAATTTCCTGAACACTAAATGGATTGACCGTGGTGCGCGCTCCAATCCAGAGCACATCGATGCCATATTTAAGCGCCAGTTCCGTATGCTGTGCGGTGGCTACTTCCACTGTAATTTTAAAACCAAACTCCTCTTTTATCTGCTTCAGCCATTTCAGCGCTTCTTCGCCCCGTCCCTCAAAGGCGTTTGGACGGGTGCGGGGCTTCCATACACCGGCCCGGAAGAGTGCTACTTTTCCGATTCCTTTCAGGCCTGCAGCGGTTTGCCGAAGTTGTTCTAGACTCTCCGCCCCGCAGGGACCGGCAATCAGAAGCGGTTCAGAGACCGAGGGTAACCATTGACTGAGCGAAGAAAATTGCATAAAAAGGAATCTATTCCGCTGCTAAATTACCGCTTTTATGGTATCGCTTTTGCAATTTACCTTGTTTAACTTTGGTCTATGTCGCAGGTGCCTGTTTTTTTCAGCAATAATTGTCCCTTCAGCGTTTACCATTGCTGCAGCAAGAAGAAAAAAGAATGTTGCAAAAAATTCAAAAAGGGGGATCGCTGTAAAAAGTGTCCCGGTAAAAAATAATCAGCGGTGACTAAGGAGTTCGTTTTTTAAGGCCTCTGCGCCCTTGACAGCGGTCTGTCGGATGTGTTTCAGCCGCTTCAGATAATCCAGATGAAATTCGCCCGGATCGAGCAGCCAAAGAGGAACGGAGCCCGCCACAAAATTCAGAATACCTGCCGCCGGATACACATTGAGCGAGGTTCCCACCACCACCATTAAATCCGTGCGAGCAGCTAGTTCATTGGCGGTATCCATATCCGGCACCATTTCCCCAAACCAGACGATGTGTGGCCGTAACTGAGATCCCTTCTCACAAAGATCACCTGAGTTTAATTGCCAATCTTTTAGTGCATACACCAGCTGATCATCTACCGTGCTGCGGGCTTTCATAATCTCTCCGTGCAAATGCAGTACCTTTTTGCTGCCGGCGCGTTCATGCAGATCGTCTACATTTTGTGTGACCACCTGCACATCGAATTCTGTCTCCAGTTGGGCAATCATGAGATGCGCCGCATTCGGCTGCGCTTCCATGACTTGACGGCGACGTTCGTTGTAAAAATTAAGGACCAGTTCGCGGTTGCGTTCCCAAGCTTCAAAAGTTGCCACGTCCTCAATACGGTATTGTTCCCACAAACCACCCGCGTCTCTGAACGTCTTGATGCCACTTTCAGCGCTGATCCCAGCGCCTGTAAACACAACCAGCTTTTTTTTGGACATCCTTAAAGATTTTCCTTTACGAACTTCAGTATTTTCGAGTAGATATGCAAACGCGTATAACCACCACTTATGCCGTGGTTTTTGTTGGGATAAATCATAAAATCAAAAGGAATGTTGTTTTTTACCAGTGCTGCCGACATTTCCATGCTATTTTGCAAATGCACATTATCATCGGCGCTTCCATGAATAAGTAGGTAATTGCCTTTGATGTTTTTTGTGAAATTTACGGGTGAATTTTCTTCGTACCCCGCCTTGTTGTCTTCCGGTTTTCGCATGAAGCGCTCTGTATAAATATTGTCATAATATTTCCAGTTGGTCACTGGTGCCACTGCCACCGCAGTTTTAATCACATCGGCTCCTTTAGTAATCATCAGCGAAGCCATGTAACCACCGAAACTCCAGCCTTGGAAGCCAATTCGTGATTTGTCCACATAGGGCAGGGAACTCAGATAGCGGGCTGCTTCCAGCTGATCACGTGTTTCTAGTTTGCCCAGCTGAAGATACGTTGCATGTTTAAACTGGCGACCACGTCCCAAAGTTCCCCGGTTGTCGACGCAAACCACAATATAACCTTCCTGCGTTAGCAGATTGTGCCAGAAATAATCAAAGCCATCCCAAGCATTGTTTACCTCGTTGCTGCCGGGACCACCGTAGGCATACATGTAAACCGGATACTTTTTAGTGGAATCGAAATTGACGGGCTTCATGATCCAAGCATTCAGTTCGAAGCCTTCGGAGTGATTCAGTTTCCAAAACTTTTTCTGCGCCAGATTGTACATTTTCATTTTGGCAATCAGTGCGCTATTGTCTTCCAGCACTTTAATCAGTTTCCCATCGATTGCGTGTAGTTCATATACAGGTGG
>CALPON020000082.1 GCA_943325195.2 Sphingobacterium thalpophilum
CTTATCCAATTTATGTGTACGATCCTCTCTAATAAATTCAAGTCCAAGATCTATGGTGAGCCGCTCAGGACTCGTCCGGTTAACAAGAGTGAGTCGGCTGTAGTTTATCCAAAGGACAGGCTGCAGGCTCTGGGGCTCATAGGGTAGACTTTTTGCAAGAAAGTTGGTACAGTCTTCACCCCAAGTATAGGGCACATCTTTTTTGGTTATGCGGGTCTTAATGGTTCTGCCTTTGTTGTTTTTAAATTTCACCTCTAGGAAACCAATGTTTGATTCCAGATAAGTGCGGTGTCGGATTTTGTAACGATTTAATTTCCCAATGTGATGTTTTTTATAAAGCTCCAGATTCTCGGTATCATAATACAGGGTTTCGTAGCGACTAAGTCGTTTCCCTTCAACTTCTAGCACCCTGTAAAAGGGTTGTATTTCCTGCATGATTTGGTCAAACTGCAGCAGATTAAAGATGAATTTTGTGTCTGTTCTATTCATCAATTTCACACCATCCATCTCTTTCAGGGTGATGGACTCAAAAATGCTTAAAATATGTATGTTTTGTTCCAGACTACTTTTCGTATTGATATTTCCTGACCGCAATTATTTTTCCGTTGGCGTCGAGTGTTTTACGCTCTACCTTCAGACCTTTGGCGTCGTAAGTATAAACAAATGTTTTTAACTTGTTGCCAGTGGCGTCCAGAACCGTCTCCTCTATTTTATCGCCCAAATTGTTGTATTTACTGATATGGCGTTCTGTAGTTTTATCGGTGGCGTTGTATTCTTCCTCTTCAATGACATCGCCTGCTGCATTGAGCTTGTACTTGCGGATTGTTTTTAAAAGGCCCTCCTTATCATAATCGGTCTCCTCAATGGTTTCGCCATTCTTGTTGAATTTCTTTTTTTCAACCGGAATTTCTCTGCCATTAATCAGATCGGTTATGATGGTCCCTTTGAGGTTGTTTTTTTTGATACTTTTTTTTCCCTGTGCTTGCAGTAAACTAAGGCTTAAGAGGAAAAAAAGACACGCTATTTTTTTCATCAGCGATTCATTTTAAAATCAGGTAAAGTTTTTATTTCGTCCGTGCCGGAGATTTCGACTTCTTGTATAATCGAATGATAAGTGTTGTTTCCTTTGAAAAGGATGGTGGTATCGAGTGAGTTGACATAAATTCGGTAATGACCTTTGGTTAGGTAACGGAATTCGTAGCTGCCGTCGGGACCCGTTCGGATGTCATTTCCTACCACAGTTCCTTTTCCATAAATGATGTTCACCCGCTCACCAACCCCGTAACCGCTTGAGATGATATATCTCTGGGTATTGTCCCAGTCTGTCGCATACACTTTTCCCTTAATACTGGCTTTACCGCCAGGACCAGCAGGTTTTTTACACGCAGCGAGGGAACTGCAAAAGATGAAAACAATCATTGTTTTAATTAACCATCTAAAATTAAGCATAGTTGTTTGTTTTTTTGATAGGCTGTGGATATTCTTAATTTTTTAATTCTTGACGATTTTTTGGAAGTATTTTTTGTTATTTAGCTCAAGTACCAGAATATAAGTTCCCGATTCCAGTTCCTGCAGGTTGAGCGTTTCTTGTCCCAAGCCATATTCTGCTCTGGCGGCAGGGTAGTTTTTGACATCTTGGCCAAGTAAAGTAGTGATCCGTATTTTTTTTACAGAGGGCTCTGAAATTTGATAAGCAAGCACCAGTTCTGAGGTAAAGGGGTTTGGAAAAGAGGTGAAAAGTTTAGTATCAGTCATTCCTTCTTGTAGCCCGACATTTGTGCAGTATCCAGGCATGTTGCTCTTGTCAAAACGGTGTTCTTTTAAGGCGCTGAATGTGCAATTCCCGAAAATAGTATGACAGTAAAACAGGCACTAGAGCGCTGTTTCGAGATTGCTTCTATTCATGTTGGTCACGATATGCTGGCGGCAGCAAGAGCCTTGCTTGGGAATTCAGCAGGATTATCCGCTATTCTTGGCACGGGAAGTAACACCTGTTTGTATGACGGAGTAAAGGTGATAGAGAATATTCAATCACTTGGCTATTTGTTGGGTGATGAAGGCAGTGGGACATATATTGGACGAAAAATTTTACGCGACTATCTGAGAAAGGTGATGCTGGTCGATTTGCAAGTGCATTTTGAGGCTGCCTGGAATTATTCGGAAGTAGCTATTTTAAATCGCCTTTATCATGGGAAATTCCCTAATCGTTTTTTGGCCGGATTTTGTCAATTCGCCCACACGCACCAACAACATGTTTACGTCCATGAAATTATCTGTGATAGTTTTCGTGATTTTTTTGAAAGTATGGTTTCACGTTACAGCGGCTATCAAGCGCTGACTTTTAACTGTATCGGTTCGGTAGGCTATGTATTTGCCAAAGAACTTAAAAAAGTTGCAGCTGAATACAACATGCCAGTTGGTAAAATAGTCCATACTCCCATAGAAGCCCTGGTGAATTTTCATCTCGGAAACATCGTAAAAGAAAAAGAAAATGAAGTTTCAAATAGCAGTGGCAGATGATGATCTCGATGATCAGGAAATGATAAAGCTGGCATTTCAAAATATAAATACAGCGTTTGAAATTATACCGGTCTATAATGGTCTGCAATTGATAGATTATATTTTGCAGAGGGCGTCCTACAAAGAGGTTAAAGAGCATCCGGACCTAATCATATTGGATCTCAATATGCCTGTGATGGATGGTTTTGAAGTCCTGTCTGAACTTCACACAGACAAAAAATTAAGAGATTTGCCGGTGTATGTTTTGTCGACAAGCTGGCAAGATTTTGATAAACAAAAGGTAATTCAACTCGGTGCGCGTGGTTTTTATACCCAACCTGTTTCCATCAAAGAGCTCAATCGAATTTGTGAAGAAGTTTGCAGTCTTGCATTTCCGGACTCCCTGTTTGGTGGTAAACCGAATGTCCAATAGTGGTATTCCAGTATATGCCCACTGTTAGACATGGAGCGGAAGGAATTTGTATTGATAAAAATTAATTTAACTAAAAGTTCGATATGAACGGATACATTTTTTGTATCTTTAAAACTCTACGCACTACTTATGGTCCCCCTACTACTTGTCTCTACTGCCTCTGTTTCCCTCGGTGTATTTATTTATTATAAAAACTATTATCTTAAACAGGATGAAAATGGTGTTCGTGAGGATTACACGGAATTGATTCATTTACTAGTCGGGGGTAATTCCGTGACGGGCGAAATGCAAGGTGTTCAAAGTTACAGGATTCATTTTCAGCAGGATGGTGTAAAACAGACCTATCTGTTGAGTGAAGTTGATAATCGCTTAATGATTGTGTGGACTAGTGAGTCAAAAACGGATGCTCGCATTAGCCACGTCTGGTCTTTTGCCAGGGGTTGCGATCAGTACCAAATGTTTGAAGCGGTGTCTGAAGAAGTCAAGGCCTATGGAACACCCCTCTTATCAACTTATTAATTAACGAAAGCGGTAGTGGACCTCTACGCTGTTTCCCTTCCCGCTGACTCCCCAACCAGCTCGTCCCAGCCATTTGTGCGCATCTACGCTGCATCCCAATCCCACCAATAAAATAACAACACCAGCAATACCCATTTGCTGACGAAAAACTTGGTCTTTAGTAATGAATAGGGAGCTTGCTGCTAGCGCGGTTCCAATAAATGTAATACTCTGCCCCGTTGTATACTGTGTGTGAAATTTGGTCAGACAAAAACGAAGATAGGTTAGCTCTTCTGTCAGATTAACAGTGTCTTTTTTCAAAGTTAAGACTTCTTTTGAGCGGCTTTTGCCTTCATTTCTTTTTCCATTGCTGAAGTACCACTGTACCTGATACAAATCAAGGTAGCGAACGGCATCTAGATGCTCCTGGTACTCAATACTCGCAAGTCCCACATGCAGAATATGACAGACAATGCGACGATCATTTTTTGTTAATATCGTATCCTGCTGCGCATAAACCACAAGTGAGCAAAAGAAGATCAGGATGGTATAGATTTGACTTCTGTTCATGATGAAAGGTAATAATTTTTTTAAACGTGGCACCGATTTTGGTTGGGTAGGACATGCATGAAATGCGCAAAGAGAGCGATTTTCTCGGTGATTTTCTGATTCCTGAGGCCGTCTGGTACGGAATTCATACCGCACGGGCATTGGAAAACTTCTATATCAGTGGGCAGTGCATGTCTGATCAGCCTTTTTTTGTACAAGCCTTTGCTTATATAAAAATGGCCTGTGCTAGGGCAAACCAAACCTGCGGTGTTTTGGATGCCGATCGCGCTCAGGCAATTTCCCGAGCTTGTGGCCGGATTCTAGCTGGGGATTTCCCCGATCAATTTTGCACAGATCTGATTCAAGGTGGGGCTGGCACTTCCGTGAATATGAATGTGAATGAAGTCATCGCCAATATTGCCTTGGTCGAGTCTGGTTTTCGAAAGGGAAACTATGACGAATTGCATCCTATTAATCATGTGAACTGTTCTCAAAGCACGAATGATACCTATCCCACAGCAATCGCCCTGACCTTATATAAAAAAACGGAGGTATTGCTGGAGGTACTTGAGGATCTTCGAGCCGCTTTTGTGCATAAAGCTTCAGAATTTAAAGGCGTTTTAAAATGGGTAGGACACAATTACAGGATGCCGTGCCCAAGGTTAGGGGATGCCCTCAACACTTTGGCATTTATGCAAGCTGAGGCACCACATGTTTATAGTATAATTGTTTGTATTTTTGAATGTATAAAAAAAGCAATTATGTCCAGCATGCGATTGATACCGGGACTCTTTTTCTCCTTTTTAATAGTGTCCTGCCAGCCTTCAGAAAAAAAGATTGCGGCAGTGGAGAATAAAGATCCTCAAGTTTTTCAGCTTGATAAATATAAAGAGGGACAAGTTTGGTCCTTGTCGTCTAAACCCGCTAACGATAGCGCCAGTCTGACGATTCTGAAAGTGGAGCTTTCTGAAAAAGGAGACACCATTTTGCATGTGCGCCTAGATCGAGTTTTAGTTTATAATCCCGATTTAAAGGTTGAGGATTTCCGCAGCGTCGCACACCTGCCTTTTTCTATTCAGGCGATTGACTCCTCTGTGAATGAGCTAAGGCGCGTACAAAAGGAACTTCCGGAATATCTGAGCGGATATGAAAAATGGAAATCAGCCTATGATAGGGACCAAGGCGGCTATTGGAAGATCAGCGTTCCTCATGTTGTTCAACAGATGAATGCACTTATTCGAAAAAACAAAAAATAGCCGGCCACCTCTTAAGCACTTGCTTTGTAGGATTCCTGGTTCAGGATATCGTAAATCTTAGTTGCCGTTTCTTGGAACGTCGCACATTTAGAAATAATTCGCTCTGCGCCTGCACGAAGCAACTCAGATTCATTGAAAATACTAAGATCGCTCGTGTAAACAATCACAGGAATGTGCGCCAGATTGCGGTCACGTTTAATCATTGTCAAAAAAATCAGACCATTCATGCGCGGCATGACTAAATCGAGTAGAATCAAATCTGGCCGTACCGAACTTAGTTTTTCCAGCGCTTCCACACCATTACAAGCAGTGTAGAGCTCAACGTCTTCGCTTACAAACTTCAAAGCGGTTGAAAAGAAAAACTGGTCATCTTGGTCATCATCAATCAGCAGCAAGCTTTTTATTTTAGTCGTCATGGGATTATTTTTCTTTTCAGAAAGGTAAACCTAGGAAGACGAACAACAGTCGGCTTTTCGTTGAATTTGTAAGATGCGTAGGTACGTCAGGCATAGTTCCCGTTGATAAAAAAAGATCAGCCGCCTAGCTGATCTTTTTTTGACAAGGGTATGAACGCTATTTAGTTTGAAGAAAGAATATTGAACTTTAGGGTGATTCGCTTGCCAGCAGCTGAAAGGGCTGCGGGATGACCGCAATGGCTATTTCCGCCTTCTTCGTGTTCAGCTTCTTCGTCTTCATCATGTCCTTTTGGCGGATGTCCTTGACCTTTCCCACACTTTCCTCCCCCTGTTCCCTGCTGATGACAACCACTAGCGGGTGGTGTAATAACCGCAAGGGTTACCACATCTGTTCCTGTAAAGCCAGTCGCAGGAACATATTCGTAGGTGTTGAGAGAGTCTATTCCCGGAACCAAGGAGAGTCGACTGAGAGAAGCATTTTGAGCAGGTGTTTCAATGCTGGCATTCTCCGTGCCGGAAGGAAGTGTATAGGTATAGCGTTCATTGGAACTGAGATCGATCGTCAGCACTTCCGCAGTCACAGCACTTGTGTTGCTTAAGTTATCAACGGATGGTTTTTTGCAGCTGGTGACTACCAATGCTAGGAATAAGGTGCCTGTGAAGATGATTTTCATAGTGTCTTTTTTATACTAAACGGACAGGTCCTTGGATTTATTGCCTGTATGTTGAACCCTGAGGTGAAAGATCATCGGATTGAGTCTGGAAGCGGCTTCCGACAGCCAAAAGAGGTGGCACCAAAAATAGTTGGTCAGGCTATACTTGAACTCAGCAATCAGTGAGTCTCGCGGTCCTTAAAATAAATGTCTTTTTCTTCGTTTAGTAATACCAGCAAACAGAGAGCGAAGAATTCTGAAAAAAGAATAGGCCATCCAATTCAGAAACCGGACGATGTAAATCAGCCGAGCTCTTTTTTCGTCAGCTTTAAAGGCATCACAGTGGTTAATCAATGTGCTTTCCAGTTCCTCCTGAAAGCTCATAATCAGAACCGGATCACGGCATTCCGCATTGAGCTCAATACTAGCGAAGTGACTCAGGAAATTCAGGTTATAAGAACCAATGGTACACCAGTTTTGATCTGTTATCATTGCCTTGCCATGCATTACGGAATCTTTCCATTCATAAATTTCGATTTTGTTTCTTAAGTAATAATTATAAAGGTAGGTTTCTGCAAAGCGCACATTGAGCGTGTCTGACTGTCCAGCAATTAGGAGTCGCACCCTGACTCCTCTTCGCACCGCAGCACTCAGAAGGTTTCGGAATTTACGGCCTGGTAAAAAATAACTGGCGACAATCAGAATTTCTTTTTTAGCCGAACTGATTTGCTCGTGGTAACTGTTATGGATTTCATTGCGGCCCCTTATCCAGTCGTTTCGTTGGTAGCAAAGCGATCGTTCGGCTTTCTTTGTCGGCATGTTTAAGTGGACCTCCCGCTTGTTAAGGCGCCGGAAGTAAAAATCGGCGCAGAGTTGTTCAAGAACCACATTATCCTGTGCTTCGCTATAAAGTGCAAAGTCCAGCCATGGCGCTACGTGGGGACTACCCCTGTATTTCTCTGCAATATTAATTCCCCCCACTAGAGCCAGGCGATGGTCCACGCTCACTAATTTGTGATGGAGTCGTCTTCCAGCGAAAATATTTTCATTGGAGAAAAGCGAAGCAAAAAATCGAAAATTGACACCTGCGTCCAGACAAAGATGCTGGAATGCTCTTTTAAAATTGACAGAGCCAAACGCATCGAGCAACAGATACACCTTAATACCTCTGCGCGCTGCATCGCAAAGTTCCTGAATAATCTCGCAGCCCGTCCGGTCATCATCAAAAATGTAGGTCTGCAGATGAATTATTTGCCGGCTATCCCTGATCAGTTGCTTCAGGAGCTTGAAATAGGCTTCCCCGCTGCGCACCAGTTCTAGTTTATCGGCTTTAAAGTAGTCCGGCATTACTTTAGGCTATTAAGTAAAAATAACATGTTTTCTATGGATTGATTGGATTTAGAGCTTACTTTTACATAAAAAAAACACTATTATGAGAAGAGGTACTATTATACTTTTAGTATTTGTCGTAATTATTTTGTTCGGCGGCATGTGGGCCTGCAACAAACGTAACAGCTTTTTGGGACTGCGTGAAAATGCAAAAGCCCAGTGGCAGCAAGTGGAGAGTCAATATCAGCGACGCGCAGATTTAATTCCCAACATTGTTTCAACTGTCAAAGGTGAGGCCAATTTTGAAAAAAGCACACTAGAAGCTGTGGTAAGTGCAAGAGCACGTGCAACACAAATGACCATTGATCCCGACAAACTGAATGAAAACAATATTGGAAAATACAAAGCAGCGCAGGGCGAATTGAGTGGCGCTTTATCCCGTCTATTGATGGTGACCGAAAATTATCCGAATTTAAAGTCCAGTCAGGCTTTTGGAGATTTGCGTGTAACGCTGGAAGGTACAGAAAACCGAATATCAGTGGAACGCATGCGCTATAATGAATTAAGTCGTGAGTACAACAAAGAGATTCAGTTCTTTCCTGGCAATCTTCTTGCGGGAGGTATGGCACCCATGCCTTACTTTGAAGCAGAAGCCGGAAGTGAAAAAGCACCGAAGGTTGAATTTTAAGGATTTAACTCATTAGCAGATGCCATCCGCCAAAAATTTCTTGAATCCGGCTCAACAGCAGTTGGTTTTAAAAGCCATCGCCGAAGCTGAGATGGCTACCGCTGGTGAGATTCGAGTGCATCTTGAGAATTTCTGTCTCTTTGATCCGGTCGTGGCCGCGGGTAAAATTTTCCTCAAACTGGGCATGCATCAGACCAAGGAGCGGAATGGGGTTTTGATTTACCTGGCCACCTATAGTCGTAAAATTGCGATTATTGGTGATCAAGGTATTCATGAGCGACTGGGGACAGAATTTTGGTCGGCCATGGTTCAGAAAATGATTTCCAATTTGCGTGAAGATCATAAAGCAGAAGGTCTGTCCGCCTGCATCCGCGAGTGCGGCAATCAATTAAAACACTTTTTTCCGCGCTTAGAGGACGATACCAATGAACTCAGCAATGATATTTCCTATTAAGGGACGGGCGTCCCTCTTACTTTTTCTGCTGCTGTTTTCGATGGCCGGCGCACAGATTCCGGATCGTCCTTCTCCGCCGAGGCTTTATACTAATTTCTCGAAAGAGTTTCCTGACTTTCTAAATAGCGCTGAAGCGGCACAACTAGAAGAAAAATTAGAGGTGTTCAGCAACGAAACGTCTAATCAGATTTGTGTGGTGATCGTGGATGATCTGGGTGGATTGGATGCGGGATCCTATGCAACCAGCCTGGGACAAGCTTGGGGCATTGGTAAGAAAGGTCGGGATAACGGTATTGTGGTCCTAGTGAAACCGACGAAAGCAGATGGCGGGCGTCAGTTATTTATCAGTGTTGGATATGGGCTTGAAGGGGCTATTCCGGATCTAGCGACAAAACGTATCAGAGAGCAGGAAATTCAACCGCGTTTAAAACAAGGTCGTTATTATGAAGCATTAGATGCTGGCACTTCTACTTTAATGCAGCTGGCCAAAGGAGAGATTAATGTAAAAGACTATACCCGTGGTCAAGGGGAGGGAGGCGGTGGTACCATCGCTGTCATTGTCATCTTAATAGCGGTTATCTTTTTTCTCCGGAACATGTTCGGAGGCGGCAGAGGTGGGGGAACTTTATCTGGCGTCGGTAGCGCCTTATTCTGGGGAAGTGTGTTCAGCGGCGGACATTCCCGCGGTCACAGCAGTGATTGGGGTAGTGGAGGCAGCAGCGGTGGCGGTTTCGGCGGCTTCGGTGGTGGATCCTTTGGTGGAGGCGGTTCTGGCGGTAGCTGGTAAATTTTTTTCCAAAAAGAAACAGGACCTATTATGCGCTCGATGATGCTTCAAAGAGACATCGCCAATCAATTTTTTTATTGTCCCCAGCGGTAACTCTCCTGCGTAATACCAGCTAAATCGATCACCCGGTCCACAACAGTTGCCGCCACTTCTTCAAGTGTCCGCGGTTGCGAATAAAAAGAGGGACTGGCGGGACAGATAATGCCACCCGCTTCGGTTACCGTTTTCATGTTATTAATGTGAATCAGACTCAGAGGCGTATCGCGTGTTACTAGAATCAATTTACGGCGCTCTTTCAACATCACATCGGCGGCACGTGTAATCAAGTCATTACTGATGCCAGCCGCTATCCGGGCAAGGGTACCCATGCTGCAGGGACAAATGATGAGCGTCTGAAAGCGCGCAGAACCACTGGCTATGGGGGACATAAAATCGTTTTTCCCGTAGAGTTTGAAATTAAATTTTTCGTAATCGCTATTACCTAATTCGTGGAGCCAGACATCTTTGGCGTTGTCACTCATGACCAGGGCCACCTCTTCAAATTGATCTTTTAATTTTTCAATTTTATTTAAAAGCACCTGGGCATAAATACTTCCACTTGCTCCGGTAATGGCGATTGCTATTTTTTGTTTATTCACTTTGTCTGGCTTTAAAGTTCATCCTGTAGGCAACAAGAAAGGTGATGATATTGTTGTAAAATCCCTTATTAAAAAAACGGGCCACCGGGTTAGGGTAATAAAAATTGGAGGGAATCCCGAATTTTCGGACCGCCGTAATCGAATTCGAGGTGCGCACTTCAATCAGCCAGTTAGCTTGCAGGTAACGTCCGATTCCTGCATTCACGCCCACTTCATAATTGCGGAAGATACCGTTTGTGTTCAGAAAATTACTCTCTTCTTTGTAATTAATGAGGTACGCGAAAGAGGGACCGGCGCTGAGAAAATAACGGTCATTCACATTATAGCGCAAGAAAAGGGGTAGTTCGAGGTAATTGAGATTCAGCCGGTAATAATTGTAATCGTTGTTTTTGGGATTTGGATTGTGTCGGGCTCCCTTCTGAGAAAAGAAAAAGCCCAATTGAAAACTAGTCTTCGCACTTAGGGTTCCGATAACGGCTGCGCCGGTGAAAATACCAAGTTTATCATAGCCGCTGAAACTATCCCCATGCACCTGACAGCCACTTAGCCCATAGGCTGGTTCAAGGCTGAAGACTTGTGCCTTTGTCCAACTTACCATGCAAAGAAAGAGAATGCTGAGTACTTTAATTCTGAACCAGTTCATCGTATTACAATTTATAACCATTGGCAAAGTTCGTCAGCACTTGTGCATGAACAGTATTCATGCAAGCGTTTTTTTAAATCCGCTCAGCATCGTACAATTTGACCACATTATAAAGTGTGTCCCTTTGCACGGGTGTTTTTCCGACGGCCTTAATTAAATCGACCAGTTGCTGGGTAGAGAGTTTTGGATTCTGCTCCTCCGATCCGGCCATACTGTATATTTTCGTGGTATCGTCAATGGTCCCATCCAGATCATCGGTCCCGAAATTAAGCGAAAGCTGTGCGGTATTTCTGCCAATCATTGCCCAATAGGCTTTTATGTGCGGGAAATTATCCAAATAAATTCGCGCCACAGCATAATTCCGCAAATCTTCGATCACACTGACTTCCGGCACGTGACTCATTTCATTTTCTTTATTGCGGAATTTCAGTGGGATAAAGGCATTAAAGCCATGCGTGCGGTCCTGCAATTGCCGTAAACGGTCCATATGGTCAATGCGGTGTTCAAATGTCTCAATGTGTCCATACAGCATGGTCGCATTGGACTGTAAGCCCATATTGTGCCAGATTTCATGGATACTTAGCCACTCTTCAGCGGTACATTTCCCTCCCGCAATCTGGTCACGGATTTCCTTGTCAAAAATTTCTGCACCCCCGCCCGGCAAGGAATCCAGCCCAGCATCATGAAAAATTTTCAAGCCTTCTTCGTAGCTGAGTTTTGCTTTTTTGAAGATATAGTGAAACTCAACAGGAGTGAGGGCTTTAATGTGTAAGCTGGGACGATGCGCTTTAATTTTTTCAAACAATTCCTTATAAAACAGAAGGTCCTGCTTTGGCACAACACCACCCGTGATGTGCACTTCGGTCACCTCCTGGTTGTCGTACCCCTTTATGATATTCAGAATCTGATCAACCGATAGTTCCCAACCTTGTTCACGGTGTTTAATCAGACGGGAATAGGAGCAAAAGGAGCACGAATAAACGCAGACATTAGTGGGTTCAACGTGAAAATTATGATTAAAGTAAACCCGATTTCCGCTTTTCTTTTCCCGAACAAAATTAGCAAGCACGCCCAGAAAACCTAAATCCGCTTCCTTGTAAAGCTGAACACCTTCGTTAAAAGTAATTCGTTCTCCGGCAAAAACTTTTTCTGCTATGTCTTTCAATTCGGAAGAATAAGCGGAACGCGACAGTAAGGTATGTGCTGCTTCAATCATTGTATAAAGTTAAGGCTTCCATGTTTTTATTTAACAGATAGATGTAAGTATTTGTTTAAGGTCCTTGTCAGTTTCTCCACTATTCTACAAACAGTACCATGCCTTTCAGATACTCGCCTTCGGGAAAATTTGGCGACACGGGATGATCGGCAGGTTGATTCAAATAATGCAAAATCCTGACATTTCTCCCTGCTTCAAAAGCAGCTGCAGCAATGGTGTTGTAAAATAGAAACTTATCTACCACACCACTGCAACTAAAGGTAAAAATGATACCATTGGGTTTAATCAACTTGATGGCCATCGCATTCAGTCGTTTATAGCCAATTACCGCATTGTGCTTGCTGTCCCTGCTTTTTGCAAAGGCAGGCGGATCTAGCACAATCACATCGTAGGCATTTTTTTTGTCCTTCAAATAATCGAAGGTATCCACGGCAAAACTGCTGTGATTAGAGAGTTCATTTAACTGAATATTCTCTTCGCAAAGGGCAATTGCAGGCTGACTCACATCCACCGACTCCACCATCTCTGCCCCACCATGAGCCGCATAGACCGAGAAGCCACCGGTATAACAGAAAGTATTTAATACAATTTTGTTTTTACTGTAATGCGCAAGCAGCTGGCGATTATAGCGCTGATCAATGAAGAAACCAGTCTTCTGTCCGTTGATAAAATCAATTTTAAAGTGGTGATTGTTTTCCTTCACTACCACGGGTTCAGCACTTCCGAAGAGAAAGCCATTCTCCGCTTTTTCCGCATGGTGCTTGCTAAGACTTTCGGCACTTTTGTCATAAATGCTTTTTAGTTGACTGCCAAGCACCGCTTTAATGGCTTCCGTAATTTCCTGCTTATACCCGTATACACCGCCGCTGTGCACCTGCAGTACCACATGTCCGTCGTAATAATCCAGAATCAATCCCGGCACACCATCTCCTTC
>CALPON020000083.1 GCA_943325195.2 Sphingobacterium thalpophilum
AGTCCCCCCTGCCCACCAGGGCGGTCACTTACAAAAAACAAAACGGCCTTATCCCCCATTTTGGACAAGTGCGGTTGCGTTGTGGAAACAGAAGGCTGGTTGACGGGGGCTTCGATAGGACTTGCTTCCGACCAGCGGGTTTTCATCCAACTCGTCTGAAATAATTCACAGGCATTATCGCTGGCATTGAGCGGACGGCAGCGGCTGAAGATCATTACTTTACCATCCTCAGAAAAAGTCGTATTGGCAGCGTGATAGATAGCCGAATTAATAGTCGTGTCCAGTAGCTTGATCTTTTTATATTTATCTTTTCGGATATCGGACTTGTATATTTTACTGTAAACAGTTTTTGCTGCTTCAGCCCGGGCTTCTTCCACATCTTTAGCACGCTGGTCCGAGCCCCTTGCGGTAGAAAAATACAAGGCACTGTCCCTCTCCACAGGAGCATATTCACTTTGTTTGGTGTTAACGTTTGCATCAAGTCGCTGAGGCGGGGGAAGGACTGGGAACTTCAAATTGATCAGCGCCATTTCGCAAGCTTCTTGCTCCATTTTAGCGCGGAGTTTATAGTAGGCGGTATTGAATTTTTTGGCGCGGCGCTCATTGACTTTCAGTTTAGAAAACTTAATAAACCATTGTTGCGCTTGTTTATACTGACTTTTATTCTTCAGTAATTGGCCGATGTAGAAGAAGGTAAGTGGAAATTTCCGTCCGTTATCCAAAGCCGCTAATTTCACAAAAGCTTTTAGGGCAATATCCACATCAAATAGCTTTCTACTTGCATCCGCATAACTATAGAGCCAGGAAGTATTGGTGGTGTCATTTTCGCAGAGACGCTGATAATACTGTGCTGCAGCATACCAATCCTTATTCAGTTCAGAACTCATTGCCTGCCGGCGAATTACAGCATTGGACTGAGCATGAGAAAGTGTGCTGACAAAAAGAAGCAACATAAAAATCAATATGATTCGGCTGCGGCTCATCACAAGAAACTAGGACACGTTCTTTTTTTGGCCACGAAGGCCGGCTGTGAATTAATAATCTGAATTAGGAAAATTTCAAAACCACCGCGGCGATTGGTAGCGGCAGTGAACCTGCTCAAATTGATATCGTAGGCCATTCCTGCATTCATTAGTTTGTTGGCATATCCCAGACGAACAATAAGCGCATCTTTGGAACGCATGCTAAGTCCACCAAGAATCGCTTTATTTTCAGAACGGTCAAAAAAGTACTTGACAGACAGATGCGGAAGAAGCTCTTTGTATTTACCCTGAAAGCTGATCATGGCTTCAGCTAGGATATCTATTTTTTCATTAATAGGCTTGGTATAGGTAAGGACATTGGTGAGTTTAAAATCAAGACGACTATTCCCGCTTCCATTAAAACTATAATTGGGACGCGTGAGGTGAAAAAAACCAAGTCCAAATCCGAGTGTACTGCGGTTTTCAAATTTTTTCTGAATGGCGAAGCCGGTGTTCAAATCCAGAAAATTTCGCACCGTCCAGTTAAAACGCTCATTGGTGCCGAGCCCATTATTAAGGGCTTCTCCGTCGAATTGTGAATCGAAGTTCATCTTGCTATAATCGAAGCCGACCTGATTCCAACCTGCACTTAAGCCAAGTGACAAACGAATGGAGGTATCCTGAAAACTCTTGATGATATAACTTCCACTGAGATAGGCTTGGGTGGTCCCATAGCGGGCATCGCCAGCGCGGTCACTATTAAACAGAATGCCCACTCCAATTAGGTCTTTTTCCAGTTTAAGCGGACTAATGACCTTTTCCCCCTGAAGACTGATGGTGTTATAGCGAACGGGTACACTTTGCCACTGGCTCCGGTATATAGCGCCCACTCGGTAATCTCCCTCATAAAAGCCGGTAAATCCGGGCGTCATGTTCAGCAAAGAACCGTTGAATTGGGAGAAGTGGATGTCTTGGGCCCTGAGAAAGGAAGCCAGTAAAACCAGCAGAAAACTTAGTATTTGGATGCGAATTCTCAAAAACTCCAGGTATTTAAACAAATATACAAAATTGCTGCCCAACATACCATCGCACTAAATATAAACCAAATCCGCTTTTTATTGTTGATTAACATATTGTGGGGATAGGCACAGACCTCTTTATTCATTAAATTTGTGCATCATTTTTAATTAAATATGGCAAGCGATAATTTTCAGGCACACGATTATTACCTGATGGACGAACTCCTCAGCGATGAACACAAACTTATTCGTGACACCGCCCGTGCATGGGTTAAAAAAGAGGTGACACCAATTGTGGAAGATGCCTGTCAGGCTGGAAAATTCCCAAAGCAATGGATTAAAGGTCTTGCCGAAATTGGTGCCTTTGGCCCTTATATTCCTACCGAATATGGTGGCGCAGGACTTGATCAGATTTCCTACGGCATTATCATGCAGGAGTTGGAACGCGGCGACAGTGGTCTTCGCTCCACTGCCTCTGTGCAGAGCAGTCTGGTGATGTATCCCATTTTTTCATTTGGTTCAGAAGAACAAAAACACAAATATTTACCAAAGCTGGCCAGTGGCGAGATGATGGGATGTTTTGGATTAACAGAGCCCGATCACGGCAGTAATCCAGCTGGCATGATTACCAACTTTAAAGATAAAGGTGATCATTATCTGCTCAACGGAGCGAAAATGTGGATTAGTAATTCTCCTTTTGCAGACATCGCTGTTGTATGGGCGAAAGATGAAAGTGGCGAAGTGCGGGGTATAATTGTGGAAAGAGGCTATGAAGGATTTACCACTCCTGAAACGCACGGCAAGTGGAGTCTGCGGGCCAGTGCGACGGGAGAACTTGTTTTTGACAATGTAAAAGTTCCCAAAGAAAATTTACTGCCAAATGTAAAGGGACTTAAAGGCCCTCTTAGTTGTTTGAACAGTGCTCGTTATGGTATTGCTTGGGGTACAATTGGTGCGGCGATGGATTGTTACGACAGCGCTTTGCGCTACAGCAAAGAGCGGCAGCAGTTCGGTCGTCCCATTGGTGGCTTTCAATTGACACAGAAAAAACTTGCCGAAATGATCACAGAGATTACGAAGGCACAATTGTTAACCTGGCGCCTGGGTGTACTTAAAAATGAAAACCGTGCGACGCCAGCACAAATCAGCATGGCAAAGCGCAACAATGTCAACATGGCTTTACAGATTGCAAGGGAAGCGCGTCAGATACATGGAGGAATGGGCATTACCGGAGAGTATCCGATTATGCGCCACATGATGAATCTGGAAAGTGTCATCACTTATGAAGGAACGCATGATATCCACCTGCTAATTACCGGGATGGATGTAACGGGTTTAAACGCCTTCACCTGATTTTCTAGTTATTCAAAAAAATAATCCGGCGCTGTAACTAGTTCCGGATTTTTTTGTCCTCTTTAATTCTCAAGCGATTCCGCAAAAGCTTTCTGCAAGGTAGAAAGGTGCTGTGGATACTTGCTTTCGAAGTCAGGAATCTGCATTAATTCATTTAATGCATCCTCGTAATTTTTCAGACTATAATCCAAAACCACCAAATTTAACCAGGCGCCTTCATCCCGCGGATGGATGCGCAGCGCCTCTCTCAAATGTTGTCTGGCTTCATCCGGTTTTCCCGCCCGTGTGAGCGCAAAGCCAAGATTACTTTGCACTTCATAATCAAAAGGCGCAAGAGTCGCTGCCTGATTGCAATAAAACAAAAGACTGTCCGTATTATTCAAATCAAAATAGGCGGCTCCAATGTAACTGGCAATGGGGGAGGAAGTGGGATCTGTTGTGTAAAAAGGAGAGCTCGCTTTTTTACCCGCGGCAATCATGCCCCGAGCATCTTTTGCCTGCTGCGCGGTAAGGAGCACCTTGGTATAATACTCGCCGCGGACGCGAAAAAAATACGTAGCGAAAATAAGTGCCAAAATGATCAGGGCGAACCTACCTTTATTTTTCCGACTGACCGTGCCGCTGAGTTGAACAGAATCCATGAAGCCCCCTAAAAGAAATGCAAAGGCCGTTAGAAGCAGTATCCGTTCTTTTGGAAATGAGAATTGCGCCTCTATAAAAAAGCCACAGAGAAATGCCAGGTAAATTTTCGTTTCTCTACCACTCCCTTTTTTTAAAGCGTATACTGTATGCCTAGCGAGAAAGGCAATCAATAAGCCCAGCGCGAGTAGGCCAAGACTGCCGTTTTCAGACCAGATGGCTAATAGTTCATTGTGCGGATGTTGTGCCGTTATGCCGTTTTCCAAATTTGTAATCCCCGCAATGGAATGTTTGCTGAAGTTAAATTGCCAGTTCCCAGCTCCACAGCCAAATACGGGATCATCCTGAATGACCTCTACTGTTTTTGACCATAATTGAACGCGTTCCTCCATCGATCCGAGGAAAGGTTTGAGGCGGGCGTAAAGTTTATCGGGACCAGTCAGGAAAATAAAAGCGGTCAAGAAAATAAGCACAGGAAGCAAAAGGTTGCTTGCAGAGGTCGTGCGAAAACGGAAAAACAAAAGAACAGCCGCAGTGACAAGCAAGGCAATATAAACAGAACGCACCTGAAGAAGCACAAGTAGGGTAAATAGCAAAACAAAATTCAGAATGCTAAACCAGCGGTGGCGAAGCTCCGTATTCTGCAATTGAAGTACGGTGAAGGCCAGTAAAATAAATAAAAAAGAAGCAATCAGATTTTTATGTTCATAGAACAATTGAACCGAATAAAGACTTTGCCTGCTTAAATCCGGCAACTGCAGGAGAAGATAAATAAGCAGTAGACTTACTGAAATACTCACATATCGGATTGCGGAAAGAAGTCGCAGCGGTTGATTCTTCCATAAATCCAGAGACAGGCATAAACAGGCGTAAAACAAAATTAGTTTCGTCAGGCTGTTCAGCACCTCAGCAGTGTTCAAGGCGAAAAAAAATCCGGTCGAAACAATTAGAAGGTAACTACCAAAAAACAGACGGAAATAGAACGGAGGCACTTGCCACTGCTCCTTTTCACGATTAAGGTAGAGGTAAGCAAGCAACAAAATGGGCAGCAGAAGTCCCCGCAAGGTATTAGATGGGTCGATCAGTTCGTCTTTGAGAATGAACGGAGAGAAGATAAAAAAAAGGAAAGCTGCGAACAGTTTTCCTTTTTGAATTAAATTAGAAAAGATCGAAAACACAGATGCTTACTGCTTAATCATCTGAGATGTGCAATAATAGTAACCGATGGTACCTGGCATACTGATGGCTGTTCCCAAAGAAATAACACCAGGAGAAACAATTTGGCCGCTACCGGAAAAAGTAGATCCGTTGCCACTCATCGGTACCAGGGAAATGCTCGAATTGTTAATGGCCAAAGCACCAACTGGCGTTTGACCCGTGCTGTTATTCAGCAAAAATCCAAAAGCTATTTGACGATTAATAGTAGAGGAAACGGAAATACTGGTGTTGTAATTGGATGCCGGGGTTAATCCGCAATTTGGTGCCACTGCATAATTACCTGCCAAAAACCATGCATCGTTGCGGACATGGATTTGTCTCGTGAGTTGCGGCGCTGCGTTGCCAGCCAAGTCGGAAACGTTATAGTTCCTCACATAATCGCCCGTTTGATTGACGTTGAGATTGCCCGAGACTACTATTTGAGCGGTGATGTTACCATCAATATTATCCGTTGCAATTGCACCAGCATCGATGTAAGGAGCGTTAAGCGATACGGTATCTTTCGTGTTTCCGCTTAAAATCATCACTGGAGGCGTCGTGTCGGCGTTAACTACAGGAGGAGTAGTGCTTGGCTGTTTATTACAGCTTAAAAACAGAGCGCTCACAGCGAGGCAGTTGAGAATGGTTTTTTTCATGGTCTTTTTGTTATACTAGAAGATTTATTGATAAAAGCCATCGGACTTGACATCCGAAAGGTCTTTTCCCTTAATTTTTGCCTTAATTCTACGACCGGTTTTGCAACTGCAATCAAAGCAGGACTCTGGACTACGGTCTGAGAAAATTTCGAGGTCATAAATAGTCACCTGCTTTGCCTCGTAATAGTTAATAATATTTGCTTTCAGAGCTTCGTTACTGTTGCTGCGCTCCCAACGGTCTGAGCAGCGTGTTTCATCATAATACACCCACAAAATATCACTTCTTTTACCACAGCCATTTAGGAAAAGTAAAAAAGAAAAGAATACAAAATGTTTAATAATCTGGTGCCTCATGAAGCGCTACTGCAATTTGACTTTGTGAATTTAACCAATATCTTACTAAAATCCCAAAATTCTCTCATTCGTATTGTTTTTGTACCTCCAACTGGCTCTATAGCCATATGGACAGGCGCCCACAGCGACATCATTCCCATCCTTATCCACTGAATACTGACTTTTTAAAACATAGTCCTTACCACTCACACGCACCTCCGTCTCCCCTGATAAGGGGACTGTGGCGCCGCAGGCTGTCGTCCACACATAAGGCATATTCACCTTGCAGGAAAACTCTACTGCCTGCCGGTTTTGTCCCCAGCACTCCAATTGGTCCTGTCCTCCAGATCTCCCCAATCCCTGAACCTCGCAGCGAGTGACCTGGGAACTAAATGTGAAATTCAGGCGGCGATTGATGTTCAGAAACGCATAATCACCGGTGCTAAAAGTTACTTTTAATTTGTCTCCTTGCAAATCGTTTGTGACCAGTGGTTGGTTTAGGTATTGAAGATCGTACCAACTGCCTCCGGTTTGGTTAATCATTTTGAACGCACCGTCTAACTGCCAGCTACGGCCGCTAGAACTGCGCATTACTTTATAATTATCCAACGTCACATTGACAACAGCACCCGGATCTTTCCACTTTTTAATAGGGTAATTTTCAAATACGGCCGTCACCATCCCTGTTCTTGTCCGCCCAAAACAAGTGGCGCCCGTATAGGTAATGACGACAATGCCGGAAGTTAGGCGCGTGGTATCCAAGACCGCACCGCACACGGTGGTACTGGCAGAGGAAATCCCTTTTTCTGGGCGACCCCGCAGTAAGAACTGTTCAGCCACAACGGTATTCAAATCTTTAATTAATTCGTCCGTCTCCCCGAGTGCAGAGCGCACATCATAAGTATCTTGCGCATCTTCTTCCTTAAAAGCTACTTTCTTTTTGCAGGAGATAATAAAAAATGCAGGCAGAACCAAGAGAAGAATCACTGCAGTCCCTGCACTTTTTAGATTATTTTTTTTCATTGGGCGTTGAGGTGTTCAAGTTACAAGATAAGCTCATCTGGATGGGGACACTCCAGATGAGCGCTAATGAAGTGGGTTATTACTAAAAGTACTTGGTCACTTTGGTTTTGGTTGCTGCATTCGCGGTCCATGTATACTTCCAGCCATAGGGGCACTGGTTTGCGCCCACGGTGATCGAATTGCCGGATGCATCAACACCGTATTGACAATTAAGATCGAAATTTTTACTTGCCACTTTTATATTCACCTGTCCCTGAAGCGGTGCTCCGGAACCGCAGGTCGTATTCCAGATAATTGGAGTCGTTACTTGACTGGTAAAGGCTTCTCCCTCACGGGTAGTCCCGAAGTTCTCAAGATTATTTAAAGTACCATTAGTACCAATGCCTTCAGCCTTTAAACTGATGACAGAGCCATTGAGGGACCAGGTTAACTTTCGGTTGATGTTAAAGACGGCTGTTTTGTTATCCTGAAAAGTGACATTGAGGTTGGTGCCTGTTACACTCGCCACCAGTGCGGTTTGTGTTTGCACAACCAGCAGCGTCCACCAGTTACCACCGGATGTATTGGTGTAAAATTGTGTTCCATTTAACAAAATACTGGCTTGATCACTAGCGCGTGTTATTTTATAGCTATTATAATCAACCCGGATGGTAGCGCCCACATTTTTCCATCGTACACCAGTACTATAGTTTTGGAGGGTTAATTTAATGGAGCCCGTCCGTGTGCGATTATCACACGTGGTGCCATTAAAATTTAAAACCAGTACGCCGTTGACAGATAAAGCAGAGTCGATTGTCATTCCACAGATATTACCGGCGGGACGGCCGACAGCGTTGCCGGCGGCGCCAGCGGGACGACCACTCAATCGTGGATTTTCACTCATCACTTGATTAATATCGTTAATTGCATTGTCATTTTCAGACTGCACATCACGGCTGTCTTTACCCGCTTGTCCGCTTTCCTCTGTAACCACTGGACTTGGCTCTGGTGCAGGTGTTTCCTTTTTTCCGCATTCCGTCAATACCAAGGCAATTGCGCAAAGAAGAGTTGCGCTCATAATTGATAAGTTTGATGATTTCATGAGATTAAATTTTAATCTAAGATAGCAAAATAACTTTGGTACACAAGGACTCAGTTGGTGCTGAGCTGCAGGCGCTGCCACGCTAAAAAAGACTAGGCGGCGGCCCAAACAAGCCTGCGTATCGAGGAAATTTTTGTTAAATTTTAGGTACGCTGTTCCGATGCCTAATTGGTCGAATAAGCCAAGAGAAGGGGGTCTAGCCTTTGATTGAAGGAAAATATACTATAAAAAGCATATTGCTATTCTTTTAGATAGAGTAGATAAACTGCGATAGCGTCGACCAAAACTATTTTTCAAATGATTTTAACAATGCCAAGGAAAAAGAATGAATCAGAAATTAGTCCAAAAAAAAGCCCGTAGTAAATTACGGGCTTTTTGGAGAAAGAGGAATTGAATTAGTCAGCAACCACTTCAAAGTTCACAGTGGCAGTGATGTCTTTATAAAGACGCACTTTTGCAGAATAAGTACCGAGTTGTTTGATGGTATCATCATTGATTTCGATATTTTTTCTCTCCACTGCATAACCAGCTTTGGTTAGTGCTTCAGCGATTTGGATCGTTCCAACGGAACCGAAAATTTTTCCATTTTCGCCAGCTTTTGCTCCAACTTTAATATTCACGCCAGAAAGTTTTTCTGCACTTGCAGTCGCTTCTTTGCGGAGTTTATCTTCTTTAAAAGCTCTCTGCTTCATGATTTCTGCGTGCATTTTTTTTGCACTTTCAGTCGCCAGAGTAGCCATACCTTTAGGAAGAAGGTAATTGCGTCCGTAACCATTGGCTACGCTTACTTTATCATCTTTAAAGCCGAGGCCTTTGATGTCTTGTTTTAAAATAACTTCCATTGTTTTTCCTCCTAAGATTTATTTTAATAAATCGGCCACGTATGGCATTAATGATAAGTGACGGGCACGCTTCACAGCTTGTGCAACTTTACGCTGAAACTTGAGTGAAGTACCGGTCAGACGACGCGGAAGGAGTTTACCTTGCTCATTCACAAATTTCAAGAGAAAGTCAGGATCTTTGTAATCCACATACTTAATACCGCTTTTCTGAAAGCGGCAGTACTTTTTCTTCTTCGCCTCCGCAGTGGGAGGATTCAGATAACGAATATCTTTTGGTGATGCCATTTTGTAATTCTTTAATTAATTAAGCATTAGCCGCAGGGGCTTCTTTCTTCTTCATCTTTCCTTCAGAGATTAGACCTTTACGCTTGTCAGCATAAGCAACAGCGTGCTTGTCTAATGCAACGGTCAGAAAACGCAATACGCGCTCATCACGTTTAAAGATTAGTTCCAGCTGATTAACAATTTCTTGCCCCTCGCCTGCAAATTCAAGCAGGTGGTAGAAACCAGTTGTTTTTTTCTGAATCGGATATGCCAGCTTGCGCAGGCCCCAATGCTCTTCATTCACGATCTTGCCTCCCAGATCAGTGATGGTTTTTTTGAATTTTTTTGCGGCCTCCTTTGCCTGATCATCAGACAAAACGGGAGTTAAAATGAAGACCGTCTCGTAACGTTTTTCCATCGTTGTTTTTTAAATAGGGTGGCAAAGATATGAAATTTTTCCCGTCCCACCAAGAAAAATGAGATAGTTTACTGAAAATCAGGGCGAAAAGTGATTTTTTTGACTGCTTTTTTGGTTAAAATGAGGCCTCCATTTCGGTAGGTCCCGTCTCTTCTCCATCGAACGCTTTTTTGCAAGGTTCATGGAAAAGGGAGACTTCGCCTTTTTTGCAGCTCAAAATCAAAATGCTTCTGAGCGTTTTTCCCAGGAAAAAGAAAACGAAGTATCTTTTCTCTTGATCAGCCCTTTGATAAAATCTTAGGTGTGCCAAGTGGTTAAACACCTGAGGGTTTCTTATATTTAGGCTCAATAAAAAAAAAGAACATGATTTGTATACCAGCCAGTGTCAGCAAACGGATTCTCAGTAGCTTATTTTGCTTTGCCGTTCTTTCAACATTGCAGGGTCAGACAGAATTTATCGACTACCGATCCGCTACCAATCCGCATTACTGGAAAAATAGAAAGCCTTATGAAGGCTACTGGCAACAAGATGTTCATTATAACATTAAAGCAGAAATTAATGACAGCTCGGATATTCTGAGTGGACATGAAGAACTTACCTACTGGAACAATTCACCCTTCGATATCTCTTTTGTCTACTTTCACCTCTACTCGAATGCACAGACAAAAGATTCCTACGCGGCAGATTTATACAAGAATAATAAATACCATTTAAATTTTAGTAAGTACCGACAAGAGAATCTGGGCACTGAAGTTTCCGCCGTGAAAGTGAATGGTATCAAACTGCGAACGGAACTGGATAATACCATTCTGAAAGTCTATCTGCCAAAGATTCTCCACGCCGGCGAGAGTATGACGCTGGATCTGGATTTCGCCACCTACTTTGACAAAGAAGCGATTCGTAACAGAATGAAACTCTTTAACAGTTTTGGAAAAAAGCACTATGATGTGGTGCATTGGTATCCTCGAATTACCGTTATTGATCAAAAATTTATCTGGAATACCGATCAGCACATGGATCATGAATTTTACGGGGATTTCGGCTCCTATCATGTGGAGATGACAATGCCCAATCACTACATCGCAGAAGGTACGGGTGTGCTACTGAATGAAAAAGAATTAATTCCTGACACGCTGAGAAAAAAATTGGATCTGCGGAACTTTGCGCAGAAGCCCTATAACTCACCACCTTCTACGATCATTAAGCGAGATGGCACTAAAAAAACTTGGAAATTTTCAGCCATCAATGTGCATGACTTTGCGTTTACCGCTGATCCCAATTACCGAATCGGTGAAGTGAGCCTTCAAGGTATCCGCTGCATTGCGCTTGTGCAGGAGCCGCATGCTGCGGGATGGCAAAATTGCGCACAATACACATCGAAAGTCATGGAGGTTAATAATTACAATATCGGTCCTTACGCGCATCCGAAAATGGTTATTGCCGATGCCCAGGATGGCATGGAGTATCCGATGATTACGCTCTGTGGTGGATTTGATCCCGATTACAGAACACTTATCGCACACGAGATGACTCACAACTGGTTTCAGGGCATGGTGGGCAGTAATGAAAATTACAGAGCTTGGATGGATGAAGGACTGACACAGTTTTATACGGCGGACACTTACCAGTTTATCGATGGTCCCAATACCCTTGAGTCGACGCCTACTAGTAAATATGTAGCGCGTTTTACGGAGCCTCAGCGGATAGTGGACGATGAAATCTACACGCCCTATTACACGCGTGTAGTCGCAAACGGCGAAGAAGCTGTATTGAATACGCATGCCGATGATTTTAATGGCGGTATACGACATGGCGGTGGATACAGTCAGTCCTACACCAAAACAGCTGCCATGCTGAAAAATTTGGAGTATGTGCTAGGCAGAGCCTTGTTTGATAAAGCCATGCAACATTATTTTTCGCAGTGGAGTTTTTGTCATCCGTACCCCGAAGATTTCCGCAACTCCATTATCCAGTTTGCGGGTGTCGATTTGAATTGGTTCTTTGATCAGTGGCTAGAGACCACTAAGACGATTGATTACACGATTGGAAGGATTAAAAAGAAAAAAGATAATCATTACGAAATCACTTTCCGCCGAAAAGGCAGCATGCAAATGCCGATTGATTTTGTAGTCATTGATAAAAATGATTCTGCCCGTCATTATTATATCCCTAATACCTGGTTTGAGAAGGTAACAAGTGCCACTACATTGCCGAGGTGGATTGGTTGGGGACCGAAATTAAAACCGACTTATACAGCTACGGTTCAGATTGAACCCGGTATTAAGAATGTCATTATTGATCCAAGCTACCGGCTAGCAGATGTGGATATGACCAATAATGCAACACACAACCGGATTCAGTTGCGCTTTGATTCTAAAATCTACAATCCGCTTCCTTGGAAACATTATGACATGCGCATTCGCCCAGCGCTCTGGTACAATGGTTACGACGGAATGAAGGCCGGCATGGTCTTAGGAGGAGATTACATGAATGTGAAACATGTATTCGAACTCGGTGTCTGGTTTAGTACCGGCATTGCGCAGGCTTATGTGAGCAAACGTCCGGGCGACGGACTTCCAGCCGCTTCCCGCTATAATCCGCTCTCTTTTAATCTGGATTACAGAACCAGTACAGCAAAATTCATGAAGAAATCCGCCGTTTATTTGAATGCCCGCAGTCTCGATGGTCTAGAGGGCGGTACCCTAGGTTTTGAGCGGAAGAGTAGCGACGAGCGCACACGTGTCTACACGCACGTGAAAGCAATGTGGCGCGATCAGCCACAGGATATGACCTATCTCATCAACCGGAGCGAATGGGGTTACCAGAAGCTCAACAGTGCTCTTCATGCGGGGCTTGAACACACTTACCGCTACCGACAAGGTGTGGGAACGATTGTTTTAAATCTGCGTACGTCGGCTTTCACAAATGATTATGATTATTCTGCTGCCAGTCTGAGTACAGTGAATAAAAACGATTTGGGACGATTAAATCTTAATACCCGTGTTTTTGCGCAAATCGGCTTCGGTTCCCG
>CALPON020000084.1 GCA_943325195.2 Sphingobacterium thalpophilum
AATTCGTGATTTGTCCACATAAGGCAGAGAACTCAAATAGCGCGCTGCTTCCAGTTGATCGCGTGTTTCTAGTTTGCCCAGCTGAAGATACGTTGCATGTTTAAACTGGCGACCACGTCCCAAAGTTCCCCGGTTGTCGACGCAAACCACAATATAGCCTTCCTGCGTTAGTAGATTGTGCCAGAAATAATCAAAGCCATCCCAAGCATTGTTTACCTCGTTGCTGCCAGGACCACCGTAGGCATACATGTAAACCGGATACTTTTTAGTGGAATCGAAATTGACGGGCTTCATAATCCAAGCATTCAGTTCGAAACCTTCGGAGTGATTCAATTTCCAGAATTTTTTCTGCGCCAGATTGTACATTTTCATTTTGGCAATCAGTGCGCTATTGTCTTCCAGCACTTTAATCAGTTTCCCATCGATTGCGTGTAGTTCATATACAGGTGGTGTGTTGGCATTACTATAATTGGAAATGTAATACTTATAACCCTTTGTAAATTCAAAACTTGTCTGTCCATCGCGTTGTGACATTCTTTTTTTTGTCTTGCCGTCAAGACTGATACTATAAACATCACGGTTTATTGCGCCTGTTTCAGTGGACACATAATACAACGTGTTGGTCACCTCATCGAAGCCTTTAAACGCGATGACATCCCAATTACCTTTGGTAATCTGGCGAAGTTGACGGGATTGCAAATCGTAAAAATAGAGGTGATTAAATTCATCCCTTTCACTGCTGATGATAAATCCTTTCGTTCCAACAAACCGTAGATCATCTGTAATATCGATATAGGTCTTTGCCTCATCAGTGTAAATCAGACTGGTCTTGCCGGTACCCGCATCGGCAAACAAAAATTCCAATTTATTCTGAAGACGATTTAAGCGCTGAATACAAAGCTGTGAAGCACTGTTGGAAAACTGGATACGCGGAATATAGATGTCGGTATTCTCTCCTATGTCCGCCTTGACTGTTTTTTTAGTTCCCAGATCATAGATGTGGACGGAAACAAGTGAATTATCCTCTCCCGCTTTCGGGTATTTGAAGGTGTATTTCTCTGGATAGAGATCGCCCTTAAAATAATCCATGGTATATTCCTTTACCCGCTCTTCATCAAAACGGACAAAAGCGAGAAATTGGCTATTTGGACTCCAGTCAAAATAATCCGCTTTTGAAAACTCTTCCTCATACACCCAGTCGGCCCAGCCGTTTTTAATTTTGTTAGGAAGTCCGTCGCTAGTGACCATGACCTCTTGATTGCTTTCTAGGTCGCGGTACCAGAGGTTATTATCCTTTACAAAAGCAATCTTTTTTCCATCGGGCGAAAATGTAGGGAAGAACTGTTTAGAACCTTCACTTAAACGCGTGATTTTTTTTGTGGTCATATCGAACACAAAATAATTAGCCTTGGGCGAACGGCGGTAAACGTACTCCATGTTTTCAACAAGCAGTAATTTATCCTCATTAGGACTTAATTCGTAGGAACTCAAATCGAGTTGACGGTTTTCAAACCGAATATCGTTGGCATTGACAATTTCTTTGAGACGATTACCGGAGCGCAAATCAAATGTTTCTAGGCTTACCTCCCCATTGTTGAGGCTAGACCCCAATTCAAGGTAGGTTTTTCCGTCCTTCATCACGTTAAAACCCTTGGCGGTTTTGGGCATAAAAGCATACTTACCCCAGATTTCTTCAAGTGTGATTTTTTGTTGTGCGGGTAACAGAAAGGGCAGAATAAAAAGAAGACAACTAATTTTTTTCATAAATACGTATTCGCTATATTTTCGTCGTGTGAATTTACTTATTTAATTGGAACGGTTTAAAGTGGAGAAATTCTTTGTTTTGAGAGGCCTCATCCATGATAAACGCGTGAAAATACGATTCGTCCCTGCTGAATTTCGAGTACCTCTCCGACCCGCAGCGTCTCTTCCCCTGGCACATGCCTGAGATATTCCATAAACACCTGATCCTCATCTGCTGTTAGTCTTTGGACTTCATAATTTAGCTCCGGCAAGCGCTCAAAAGCATCTTTCCACCAGGCACGCAGCGCCTGCTTACCCTCAATCAGGCCATTTGTCTCGGGATGGCGGATTTTTAATTTAGGACTAAAATGGCTCGCCTGCTCATCGTAAAGTGAAAGCAATGCTTCTAGGTCATGCGCGTTAAATGCAGCAAACCATTTTGTGGCAATTGATCGGTTTAGTTGAGCGTCTGTCGTCATTCGTACACCGAAAATACAGATTTGAGCAGGACTTCGAAAATGTTATATTTGGCACGTGCAAAAAGTAGTCTTTTTTTTCGTCAGTACTTTGCTTCTCATGGCCTGTCAGCCTGCAAAAGAACAAGCGGACTTGTTACTTTTTAATTGCCGAATATACACCGTGGATGAGCAGTTTACCTCTGCCGAAGCAATGGTCATCAGCGAGGGACGTGTTCTGGACTTGGGGACAGAAGCAGATTTGCGATCAAGGTATAAAATTGCGAAAGAAGAAGACTTAAAAGGTTCTTTCGTCTACCCCGGTTTTATTGATGCGCATGCTCATTTTCTTGGTTATGGTTTAGGACTTGGGCGTGTTGATCTGAGAGGTACAAATTCCTTTCGTGAAGTAGTGGAGAAAGTAATGATTTCCTCTAAAAAAGAAAACCTAGATAATGCTCCCACAGCTTTAGCCCAGGCAACAAAAAATGACTGGATTATTGGTCGCGGATGGGATCAAAATGACTGGCAAAAAAAAGAAATGCCGGATCGGCGATTGCTGGATAGTTTATTCCCTGAGCGCCCCGTTATGTTAACCCGGATTGACGGGCATGCCGCACTAGTCAATGGGAAAGCGCTTCAACTAGCTGGCATTACCGCTAAGACAAAGATTAGCGGTGGTGAAATCCTGATGAAAGATAATCAGCCATCCGGTGTTCTGATTGATAATGCTGTTGATCTTGTAAGTCAAATTATTCCACCTGTCAGTGATCATATTAAACAAAGAGCATTGCAGGCGGCGGAAGAAAATTGCTTTGCGGTAGGATTGACTTCTGTTGTGGATGCGGGACTGATGAAGGACGAAGTGCAACTCATTGATCAACTTCAAAAGTCAAACAAATTAAAAATTCGTCTCTACGTGATGTTGAGAGACAGCGCGCCAAATTACTCGTATCTGCAAACCGGACCTTACAAAACAGAAAAACTCAGTGTGTGCTCCTTCAAGTTTTATGTCGATGGAGCGCTGGGCTCTCGTGGCGCTTGTCTTTACGCACCTTACACCGATAAAAAAACGACCAGCGGCTTTTTATTAAATACAATTTCTCATTTTGAAAAATCTGCTGCCCTTATCGCTGCTGCAGGCTTTCAAATGAACTCGCATTGTATTGGCGATAGTGCATTTGGTCTCATGACCCGTATTTATTCTACCTATTGCAAAGGCGATGGCACCAAGCGATGGCGGATCGAACATGCGCAGATTACGCAGCAAAAGGACCTTCAAAAATTAAACCGCGATATCGTTCCTTCTGTGCAGCCCACGCATGCCACTAGCGACATGTATTGGGCGCATGAGCGGCTTGGTAAAGAGCGAATACCCACGTCATATGCCTACTTGCAATTATTAAAACAGAGTGGAATTATTGCCCTTGGTACCGATTTTCCGGTAGAAGATATTTCGCCAATCAAAACATTTTATGCAGCCGTCGTGAGAAAAGATCAAAAGGGATTTCCTGCAGAAGGGTTTCAAAAAGAAAATGCACTCAGTCGTGAACAAACCTTGCGGGGCATGACCATCTGGGCCGCCTACGCCAACTTTGAATCAAAAGAAAAAGGCAGTCTTGAAAAAGGAAAATTTGCGGATTTTGTTATTCTGGATCAGGATTTAATGGAATGTGCGGACTCGCAACTCTTAAAAACACGGGTCCTCAGCACTTACCTGAATGGTGAAAAAGTGTATTCAGTGCCCTTAAAAAATCATTAATAGTTCGGACAGAGCAGAGATGCAATGTCCCGAAAAGGATCTGTCGCTTGGGGAGAAATAAACCGCCTCCCATCCTGCATTTTTTGCGCCGTTAATGTCGTTTTCCAGACTATCACCAATCATTACGCAATCCGAAGCTTCTGCGCCAGCCAAATCTTCGGCAATCCGGAAAATCTCTGGTTCCGGCTTTAAGTACCGATGCTCATCGCTAATAATGATGCCTTTGAAAAAAGGACGCAGGCCACAAGTGTCGAGTTTGATGTGCTGCGTCTCTGCAAATCCGTTGGTGATGAGGTGCAGCTGATACTTCTTCTGAAGGTAGGTCAGAGTGCTCTTACAGTCTTTCAGCAAAGCGGTACCACGGGGCGCCAGCTGCAGGTAGTCCTCAGAAAAAGAAATGTATTCGGTTTCCGTTACATGACCAAATGTTCGAAAAGTCTGATCAAAGCGTTTGTGGCGAAGCTGTGTTTTGGTGATTTCACGCCGGGATAATTGTTGCCAGAGTTGGAGATTGTTCTGGTAATAGATGCGCAGGAATTCTTCCAGGCTGGTCCCTAGTTTTTCACGGAGTTGATAGTGATCAAAAAGCTGGCTGAGGGCAGCGGTAGAATTAGTTTCAAAATCCCAGAGTGTATTATCTAGGTCGAAAAAAAGGTGTTTTTTTTCTTTCAAATGAACCATTCGCGCAGGCTTCCGTGGACGAGGATAAAAATGCAATAGAGGGCCAGGGCCCAAAAAATAGTGGCTAGGCTGAGGTACAAAATAATTTTTTTCTTATCTCGGTAAAAGCGTTCAGCAATAAATGCACCGAGAGGTGTTGACAAAAGAATGGGGGTAATAAAAGCGATACCGGCGAGGCCGAATTTCTGGCGGACACGGATAATACGTCGATTAAAAGAACTAAAGATTTTACGGCGGTGAATGAGGTTTCGGCGAGCTCTGAAATTGTGCACCGCTTTTAAAATGGCGGCGCTCAAATAGGTAAAGATAATATTGCCGACGATACCCCCGGAACAAGCCACCAGTATGGTTTTGGGGAAGTTGTAATCAAAGAGCAAGATGGCCGCGGGAAATCCTACTTTAAAGGCAAATGAGCAAGTTAAAAAAACGAGGAAAATGGATAGTATTCGGGCCATAGTTAAAATCAAAAATAGGCACAATAAATGGGAAAGCCAGATTATATATCCGCCAACATTTGTTAGGGAAAAGTGTGAGCGGGTCTTTGAGTTGTTATTGATTAATTTTACGTAATTTTGACCTCCAGTTAACAAACTTAAAATTACGCATGTCAACACAAACCGTAAATGCAGCTCAGGCACACGAAGAAAGTATGTTTGAAGCTGTGTTAGCCCGCCTTGATGCGGCTGCAAAATTGATGAACCTGAGCGACGAAGTGGCGCTGGTACTCCGTAACCCACAGAAACAAGTTAAAGTGAGTCTGCCGGTGATGATGGATTCCGGTAAAATCCAGGTTTTTGAGGGCTACCGTACTGTTCACAGTACACACCTTGGTCCTAGTAAAGGTGGTATTCGTTACGCCATGGATGTGAATGCCGATGAAGTAATGGCTCTGGCTGCTTGGATGAGTTTCAAATGTGCTGTTGCCAATTTGCCGTATGGCGGTGCAAAAGGTGGCATTAAACTAGATCCCCGTTCGCACAGTGTTGGAGAATTGGAGCGCATCAGCCGTGCATACGCAGTGGCCATGAAAGATGTATTTGGTGTTAATAAAGATATTCCGGCTCCGGACATGGGCACCAGCGGGCGTGAAATGGCCTGGATACTGGATGAGTTTAATAAAAATACAGGAGAAGATAGTCCCGGTGTAATTACCGGCAAACCCGTTGCAGTAGGTGGCTCATTAGGGCGTGATGCGGCAACAGGTCGTGGCGTGATGGTAAATACCTTAGCTGCTTTGATGAAAATGAATCTAAATCCCAAAGAAGTAACAGCAGTGGTTCAGGGTTTTGGAAATGTGGGATCACATGCCGCCCGTCTGCTTTCTGAAAAAGGGATTAAGATTGTGGGAATTGGTGATCACACCGCTTCTTATTATAATGAAAAGGGAATTGATGTTGCTGCAGCAATTGAATTCTGCAACCACAATAACCGCGCATTAAAAGGCTTTACCGGTGCCACTGAAATCCGCAACGATGAATTATTGATCAGCAAATGTGATATTCTTGTTCCTGCTGCACTGCAAAACGTTATTACAATAGAAAACGCTGCCAAAATTCAAGCCAAACTTATTATCGAAGGGGCTAATGGTCCGACTACGCCGGAAGCAGATCCGATTCTAAACGATAAAAAAATCATCTGTGTTCCCGATATTCTTGCTAACTCAGGTGGTGTAACGGTTAGTTACTTTGAGTGGGTTCAAAATAAAGCAGGTTATTACTGGACAGAAGAAGAAGTAAATGCCCGTCACGATTACAAAATGGAAGTGGCCTTTGAAGCAGTCTGGAACAATGCCGTTAAATTCAAAACGAGCATGCGGATTGCAGCTTACATCACTGCTCTTCAGAAATTGGAGCAAGGTGTGAAGTTGAAAGGCGCCTACTAATATTAAAGAACTATGAACTAAGCACTTAAACTTTCTTAAAAAGAAGTTTAAGTGCTTTTTTGTTTTCGAAATAATGTTATTTTTGCTAACAGTAATTTAACTGAAACGAAACATTGGTTGCACTTTTTATTTTATTCGCTTACCTGTTAGGTTCAATTCCCACTTCGGTCTGGATAGGGAAACGTTTCTATAACATTGATGTCCGTGAATTTGGCAGTGGCAATGCCGGGGCGACTAATACGTTTCGTGTACTCGGTAAAAAAGCCGGTATTCCAGTCCTCATCATCGATATTCTTAAAGGTACGCTAGCCGTTTCACTGAGTTATTTGAGCAGCTACGAGCAGAGCAATGAGAGTTTTGTGAATCTGCAACTGGGACTTGGTGTCGCCACCCTGCTGGGCCATATTTTTCCTGTATTTGCCGGCTTCCGAGGCGGAAAAGGAGTTGCCACTCTGCTGGGCGTGATTATGTGTATCACACCGGTATCTTGCGGACTAGCGCTTATCATTTTTCTTTTTGTACTCTTCAGTAGTCGCATGGTTTCCCTTTCATCGATGATGGCGGGACTGAGTTATCCCTTTCTGCTCTATTTTGTGGCGCACAATGACAATAACATTCTAACGGTGTTCTCCATCATCGTCGCCGCGCTGCTAATTGTGACCCATCGCAAGAATATTCAGCGCATTCTTCGTAAGGAAGAAAGCAAGGTTCAGCTCTTTACGGTCCGCATAAAATAGAAAAACCTTAGCAATTTTTAAGGCTTCCTTGCGTTAACCATACAAATGTTTTTTTAGCTTTGACTCATGAGGTACGCCTACAGTCTTCTTTGTGTTATTCTGTCATTCTCTGCCGTCAGAGCGCAGGGAGATGATTATGTGAATGACAATGTGCTAAAGTACGACGATTATATTTATAAGCCGGGAATCCGCACGGTTCAGTTTCATGAAAAGTCCTGGGAGTACGCTGCGCCGATTATCGCCATGGGAAGAGGAGAGCAATTGAGTTTTAGTTTTGATGACCTCCAAGCCGAGAACAAACAATACAGTATCACTTTTATTCACTGTAATGCCGACTGGACACCCAGTAATCTGATGCAGGGCGAATATCTGAATGGCTTTTACGACATTAATATTCTGAATTTTGTGTTCTCGATGAACACCTATCAAAAGTACGCCCACTATGAAATAGATTTTCCCCAGCAGGGTCTTCAATTCACTAAGAGTGGGAATTACCTATTATGCGTCTATCTCAACGGGGACCATGAAAACATTGTGATCAGCAGGCGCTTTATGGTGTACGATGAAAAAGTACAGATGGGTGCATCAGTGAGACAAACACCGGGTAAAGCACAGTTCAGCAAACAACAAGTGGACCTCACGCTGAGCGGTGTCAATTACGAACTCAGTAATCCCTACCGCGATTTGCAGGTGGTTCTGATGCAGAACAACCGCTGGGACAATGCGGTGCGGGACCTGCAGCCTACATTTGTAAACGGTTCGCAACTGGTGTATTCGCTTGATGAAAAAAGTAGTTTTAATGGTGGTAATGAATTTCGTTATTTCGATTGCCGGAGTTTACGTTTCCTGACGGAGCGGGTAAAAAATATTTACAGAGACGATGATCTGAAGAATCACATCGTACTACACACCGATGAGGTTCGTGCCACCAAACCCTATCTGTTCTATAACGACCTCAATGGTTCCTTTCAGATTCGTAATACCGAAAGTGGAGGAAGCGCGCAAGTGGAGGCGGATTATGTTTATGTTGATTTTTTTCTTTCTTATCCGCAGCCGCTTAGCACCGGCAATCTGTATGTCATTGGTAAGCTTACGGACTGGCGCATGAATAAACTATCTAAAATGACCTATAATGAAATTCGGCTTGGTTACGAAGCAAAATTATATCTTAAGCAAGGCTACTATAACTATATGTATGTACAGAGCAAAGATGGAAGCTCTGCCGGCGATGAAACCTATACGGAAGGTAGTTTCTGGGATACCGAAAATGACTATTACATTCTGGTCTATCACCGTAAATTTGGAGCACAGTACGATCAGCTGATTGGGTATCGGAAATTAAATTCCTTGAAGCGGTAATCCTTAATTAGTGATTATTTCTGTTTCCCCGGATTATCAGCCAAAAAGGCTTTCCAGCCACTGTAGGATTTTTTGGCACCGCTAACATTTTTATTCTGATAATAATGACACAATGCTGCACCCATCGCATCAGTCGCATCAAGATAGGTGTGGTCGTTCTTTAAACCAAGGATCTGGGCCAACATTGCTGCTACCTGCTCTTTACTGGCATTACCATTTCCTGTAATGCTCATTTTAATTTTTTTCGGAGAATACTCTGTAATGGGAATACTTCTGCTTAATGCCGCTGCAATGGCGACACCCTGAGCTCTTCCGAGCTTTAACATACTCTGCACATTCTTGCCAAAAAAAGGCGCTTCAATCGCTAGTTCATCTGGCTTAAATTCATCAATAATGCCCACCGTGCGATCAAATATACGCTTCAGTCGCATCGCATGATCCTCCAGCTTGTCCAACTTAATCACGCCAAGACCGATGGGCTGCAATTTAGTCCCCTGCACCTGCAAGATACCATAACCCATCACAATGGTCCCGGGATCTATCCCCAATATTATGCGCTCTTTTGCTGCCAAGGTTCTAAATAATTTCAGCTTTTGCCGAATAGTTTCTGCTAAAGTCTCACAAACGCGTAAATTTAGTGCTTAATTGAGCACCCGGAAAAAGATATTATCGCGACTTATTAAAGTGCTGGTGGGAATTGGCTGTCTGGCCATTATTTGGTATCGCCTAGCGCCTGAATTTAATGCCTCCAACAGGGCCTTGCTCGTGCAACAAGTGTTCTCTGCCGGTGGCTTTTTTTATCTGCTTGCCACACTGCTACTCATTCCACTCAACTGGGGAATTGAAGCCTACAAATGGAAACTCATTACTGCACCCGTGCAATGGATCAGTTATAAAACTGCGACCAAATCGGTCTACAGCGGTGTTTGCCTAGGTAACTTGGCGCCGGGACGTGCCACCGAGTTCGTTGCGAAAATTATTTACTTTAAAATTGATAACCGTCCAAAAATAACCGTTCTCCATTTTGTGGGAGGCATGTTTCAACTCTCCATCACCATCATCATGGGATTCATTGCCTTACTGTTTAAATTAAGTGCGTTCGGCGAAAGTGCGGCCTGGATCCGCTATGCTGTGCCTGCATCGGGGGTCTTGCTGCTGGGGCTCTTGATTCTATCCATCGTGAAGATTAATTGGATACTGAATTTTGCCTCCAGAAGGGTGAGCAAAGGCAAGGCGCTAGAAGATTTCGATTATCATTTTACACCGAAAGCACTGTTGCAACTGTTTGGATTTTCTTTACTCCGCTACCTGGTCTTCTTCACTCAGTTTTTTTTACTTCTGCTCTTATTTGAAAAAAATGTCGGCCTTATCCTCTTACCCGGTATGGCACTTTATTTCCTCATCACCACCGTTATTCCCATGATTTCGGCTCTGGAAGCGGCCATCAGAGCTGCTGTGGCAATTATGGTTTTTAAAGACAGTGGTATCAGTCCTGCCGCTCTCGCCCTCTCCTCACTCCTCATCTGGATGGTGAATATCATCCTACCAAGCATTGCAGGTTACTTTTTCCTCATTCGTCAAAATTTTAATTTTAAGCTCTTCCGAAATAAGAACGCCTGATGCTTGCACTCCTTCTCGTATATGCGGGCGTTCTGCTCTTTCTACTCCTAGGTTCGCTCTACCTGCCAGTGTTCAAAGGAAATAGTCGTCAGACCGAATTACCGGTAACCATTGTCATTAGTGCCCGAAACGAAGAGCAAACAATTGTCGCCTGCTTGCAGTCCATTCTCCAACAAAATTATTCGCGCAACTGCATCGAAATTTTGCTGACCGACGATGCCAGCGCTGACCGCACTGGAGAGCTCGCTGCCGGCATATTGCAAGCATCGGGATTGCAGTACACGATCTTTCGCAATTCAGTTCAACTTGGAAAAAAAAAGAGTCTCCAGGCCGCCATCCTTCAAGCCCGTCACGAGCTCATCATTACACGTGACGCCGATACCTGGACAGAAAGTAAGGAATGGCTGAGTACTATTGCGAGCTATCACCTAGAAAGTGGTAACGAACTCATCATTGCACCCATTGCCATTAGGGACCAGGGTACACTTCTTGCCGGCTTGCAATGCTGCGAAAATCAAATCCTGCGAATCATCAGCTCCGGTGCCACCTATTACGGATTCCCCTTCTTAAACAATGGGGCGAACTTTGCTTTTACCAAATCCGCCTTCCAACACTGCCAAGGTTATACACGTCACCTAGCATTGGAAAGCGGGGAGGATGTTTTTTTTCTTCAGGAGGCCCGTAGACAAAAAAATTTAAAAATCGGGTTCCTTAAATCCCCCGCTGCGGTAGTCTACACCTATCCCCTACTGAATCTTCGTGACTTACTAAGTCAGCGCGCGCGCTGGTCCTCTAAAATCCTAAAACGGCCTTCTGCTCCTGCACTCACGTTGGGACTTCTGAATCTCTCGGTTAACTTTTTTTCTCTAATCGCCCTTTCTCGTTGTATTATTTATTCAGATCTGCCTTCTTATATCTTTCTGCTCTGTAAACTGGCAATTGATTTATTGTTATTATTTTTAGGACCGGGTGCATTTGAAAAAAGAAACAGAACTGCTTCTCTTATCGTCCTAGCTGTGCTGTATCCCTTTTATTCATTGGCTGTTGGTCTGAGCGCGTTGCTCACTAAGCCCCGCTGGAAATAGATGTTTTTTAAAAAAAAGGATAGCGATGAAATGAGTCTTTCGCCCGGGGCGAGGACCTGGCAGCGTTTTAGAAGCAACCGGAGTGGTATGGCGGGACTTCTATTTATAATTGTCGCCACCCTCATTTCTATTCTTGGTTATTTAATTACGCCCGATCATAGTCCCTATGCGAACGATCAGAAACCGGAACTGCATATCTTGCCCCCGGGCAGCCGTGCTCAATTCTTGCTGGTGCAGCGGAATGGCGAACAGCAAGAAACAGGGCTGTTGGATAAAATGTTAAAGGGCAGTCTAGATAACACCCTCAGTTATTCTGCACATTCCTACACCTTTTCTGAAGGCAGCATCCAGATCGAAGAATTTACCGGAAATACGCCGAATGCGGGTCAGGTCAGCGCCTTCAATCTGGCGGATGTCCTGTATCCCCTTGAGCCTGCTTATGTCCCTGTTTACAATGCAGAAAAACAAACCCTCAGCTTTCAGCGTCTCGGACAAAAAGAAACGGAAACAAAAAGCATTCGGGAACTGCAGGAGAACCTTCTGAGAAGTCATCTCATTCAACGCAGGTATGTGCTGGGAACCGATCTGCTAGGGCGGGACTTGCTGAGTCGTTTATTTATTGGAACACGCATTTCACTCAGCGTCGGTTTTATTTCTGTGCTGATTTCGATCTTCATTGGGATTGTACTGGGAAGTATCTCTGGCTACTTCCGGGGACGGGTAGATGTGCTCATCAGCTGGTTTTTTAATGTCGTCTGGAGTATTCCCACAATCTTACTGGTGATCGCCATTTCATTAGTGCTTGGCAAAGGAATCGTGCAAGTCTTTATTGCCGTTGGTCTCACGATGTGGGTGGATGTGGCGCGGGTCGTGAGGGGACAGGTACTGAGCATTCGTGAAAAAGATTTTGTGGAAGCCGGGCGCGCTTTGGGTTATAGTAATGCACGAATAATATTTAAACATGTTTTGCCGAATGTTATGGGACCCGTGATTGTAATGGCCGCCTCTAACTTCGCCTCTGCCATTTTGATGGAAGCGGGTTTGAGTTTTTTAGGACTCGGCGCACAACCTCCTCTACCAAGCTGGGGTGAGATGATTAACGCACACCGTGGTTATATTTTAATGGATAAAGCGTATCTGGCTTTTATTCCAGGCCTGGCGATTATGAGTCTGGTCCTTTCCTTCATGTTGGTTGGTAACGGTCTGCGCGATGCGCTGGATACTCGTCTGGCTGTGGGGCCGGCATCTGCCTGAGAGCGGAAGAGAGTGTTGGCTGGCTTTGGCGCTTAAAAAATAAACACATAGGCACATAGAGGGAAGGGAATATTGGAGGTGAGTGGTGCTTGAAAAAATAGACACATAGCCACATAGCGCTAAGAGATTATTGGAGGGCGGTGGCGCTTAAAAATTAACCACTTAGGCACATAGAGGGAAGGGAATATTTGATGGGAGTGGCGCTTATAAATTAACCACT